>CAZCPH010000494.1:0-2830 GCA_964500105.1 uncultured Mariniphaga sp.
TCAGGAAATAAAAGGATGGAGGGGGGCTTTGAAAAATTCTCTGAAAAACTATCGGGGGCAGTAGTTGTTTTTGAAGCTGGTAAGGATTCGGGGGAAAAAGAATACCGCCAACTCCGCCAGAATGAAATTTTAAGTAAAAGCCTTTTGGCATTGGGTATAATTTCCCTGGTGGTCTGGGCGGTATTTATTTTTATTTCAAATACCGGAGGAACAGCCTATCAATCCGGTTACTTGTTTTGGGGACTGTTGGTAACAAAAATAATTGGGCTTACAGCCTCTGTATTCCTGGTGCTTCACGAACTGAAAGTCCATACATTGCTGGCCGATAAAATATGTGGATTCAGTTCAAAAACCGACTGCGATACAGTACTTTTATCCAATGCCTCCAGAGTATTTGGATGGATAAACTGGGCCGATGCCGGGCTAATATACTTTACAGGGACTTTTCTTTACCTGGCAGGGACAAATGCAAGTTCGTCGCTTTGGATTCTGGCGTTCATCAGTGTTTTGGCATTGCCCTATCCCGTTTTTTCCATCTACTACCAGGCCGTTAAAACCAAAAAATGGTGCCCCTTTTGCCTCATAGTGCAGATGGTGTTGATTACTGAATTTATGCTGTTGCTTCCGGTTCTATTGCAGTTAAATATTTCAGGTAGCCAGTTTCTTCAATTTGGAGTATCGTTGTTGATTCCGGCTGCCTTTTGGTTTTTATATAAAGCTTATCGCAATACAACCCAGGAACATAACAAAGTGCGTTATTCCTACTCAGGATTTAAACGCAATTCCGAAATATTCAGGTTTTTACTAAAAAACAACAGGTGGGTGGAAATTCCAATAACACAGGATAGTTTGGTCTTGGGTAATCCTGACGCTCCGGTTACCCTCACGGCTTTTTTAAGTTTATACTGCAACCCCTGTGCAAACGCTTTTAAAGAATTAAAAGAGCTGCTCGAAAATTGCCCGGAAATGAAAATCAATGCCATTTTCTCGGTCTATGAAGATGAAGAATCGAAGAAGCTGATTAACACCCTCTATCATATTTATAGAATTAAAGGATCAGAACAGACGGTTGATTTCCTTTATAAATGGTACACCATTCCTAAACAAAACCGGAAAATACTGTACGAAAAAGAAAAATTACCCGAAGGGTTTGATATTACCAAAACAGCCAGTGAAGAAAACAAAAAACTGTTTGAAGAAAACAATGTAGCCGGTACCCCCACCATTTTTGTAAACGGGTATAAATATCCCAAACAATATGAATACAGTGATATAGAATTTTATAGAGATGAACTTAAAAAACTTAACACGGAAAGCAAAAGGCAGGAAGCCTGCGCCAATTGCCATTAGCCGCTTCCTGCCTGGGCTTTCCTTTATTCCCGATAGCTATCGGGAGGAAGGAGATTAAAGGCAAAGATAAAACAAATCCGCAAAGGCTGCCAACCTTAACAAAGCGGTGTTAACCCAAAACAATAGGGCAATGCAGGTAAGGTTGCATAAGTGATTAATAATTAAAATTTTAAGAAATGAAAAAGTTAAATAAGTTGATAATTAATCCTGAAAAGGTGATAAAAAATGAAGAGTTGGTAAATTTGAGAGGAGGTTATATGGGCTGGTTTAAATGTTGCTGGAATGAAGGTTCAAGCCACTGCAGTGAATGTGTATATACGTCTTCAATGGTATCGTGCTCGCAAGGTGCTGTAATGACTCCATGTTAGAATGTAATAAGGCAGGTCAATTATATCTTTAGGAAATATTTTTTGACCTGCCTTTAGGCATAAATAATAATAAGTAAACACCAATCTGACAACACATATCACGAATAATTAACTTAAATAATAACGCAATGAAAAACCTGGCTATTTTACTCACACTTATTATTCTCTTGTTTTCCTGCACACAAAAAAAGGAAATAGATAATATTGTTGATCTTGTCTCAATCACTGATCCTAATGTTACCAGTTTATCTAAACTGGGATTAGAAGTAACGTACATCCCGCTCGAAACAAAAGCGGGTTACTTAATAAAACGAATAGACAAGTTAATTTATGAAGGCGAGTCATATTTTTTAGGATCAATAAATGAACTCCCATTGCCTGAAGCAGGCAAACCATCTTTTGCAGCATCAAGCACTGAGCTCTACCGTTTCTCAAAAAACGGAGAATTTATTTGTCAAATAGGTCGCGAAGGAAGAGCTCCTTCTGAATACGCAACCATTAAGGATTTTTTCTATAATGAAAGCAACAATACAATAGAAATTTTTTCCGGTAAAGAAGTTAACGAATTCTCGTTGGATGGAATATGGGAAAAAGATATAGCGATTGAATATGACCGGATGGCTTCGTTAGGTTATGCCAACAATCAGTTTCTTGGATTTATCAATAACTCAGCAGGTCAAAACGAATATAGCTTTGTTCTGCTCGATGCAAATGGTCAAATGATAAACAGATTTGAAAACAAGTATAAATTTACTCCAACACAGGGTATTTTTCATCCATCTGAATGTATATTTTATCGACACGACGGTATTTTGCATTGTAAGGAACTTCATTCCGATACTATTTTTTCTTTTGATAATGGGACTTTTACACCCAAATACTTTTTAAAACAGGGTGAAGCCAAATATACGTCAGATTTAAGGAGTGATGAACAATATCTTTTTAAGAACTTCGATAATATTATTATTCAAAAAAAATCCTTTGAATCAAAAAACTATCTTTTTTTTCAGTACGATTGGAAAAAAAGGGACAACTGTTTCATTAAAAGCAAATCAAATGGGACTCAATATTTAATCGATAACGGGACAGGCCTGGTTAATGATTTGCATAAT
>CAZCPH010000495.1:0-2489 GCA_964500105.1 uncultured Mariniphaga sp.
GTTTTCCTTTTTGCTGTTTGGGTAAAATGCGCTATTTTCAGCGCCTTTAAAGAATTTGCTGAAATGAAGAAAATATATGCATTTTTTACCTCCCTGCCGTTTATGGCGTTTTTGTTTTTGACTCTGGCCTTCACCATGGCCATTGCCACCTTTGTGGAGAGCAGTTACGGCACACCGGCTGCCCGTTCGCTCATCTACAACACCCATTGGTTTGAGGCGCTGTGGGCGCTGTTTGCCCTCAACCTGCTCAACAACCTGTTTAAATACCGGCTGCTCACCAAACGCCGGTTCACCATCGGGCTGTTCCATGTGGCTTTTCTGGTAATGCTGCTGGGAGCCGCTGTTACGCGCTGGTTCAGCTACGAAGGCATGATGCACATCCGCGAAAACGACAGCTCCAACACAATCCTGTCGTCTGACGCCACGTTTTTTGCCGGAATTGGCAACCAGTCCGAAGAAGAAATTGTGCGTTTTTCGGAAATTACGCCCCGCCAGTTTTCGGCCAAATTCGATGTAAACGGCCAAAAAGTGGAGGTAAAAACCATCGGCTTCTTCGCTCACTCCGAACGTAAAGCCATTCCGTCGGAAACCGGTGAAGCGGTACTCGACTTTGTGTTTGCCGCACCCGACCGCGAAGGGATGCAATCGTTCACCTTCCGCAGCGGCGACGTGCTGGAATACCCCGGACTGATGGCCGGATTCCAGTCGGAGGAGAAAACACCGGTAGCTTTTTTTATTGAAAACGGTGAATTGAAAATGACTGCCGACTTACCGGTGGAGGAAACCACCATGGCCAGTCAGGAAACCACCACTTTTGAGACCGGCGACACCATTGCCGTAAAAAAAATGTTCCTGTACAGTGTGAACAACTTCAGGCTGCTGGTGCGCGACTTTTTCACCAGCGCAACCTTCACAGCCGTAAAAAGTGCCCACGAAACCAACGAACAGGCGGTTCTGGTTGAGGTTTCCGACGGCGTGCGACAACAAACCATTCCCATTTTCGGGCATGCGAGCCTCGCTGCCGACACCGTGGAAGTTCCACTGACCAACACCACACTGAAACTGGCTTATGGCGCAAAACCCATCCATTTACCGTTTCGTATTCATCTGAAAGATTTTCAGCTGGAACGCTATCCGGGTTCAGAATCGCCGTCATCCTACGCTTCCGAAGTGACACTGATAGATGAAGCAGAAGGCGTGGAGCGCGACACCAGAATTTTTATGAACAATACGCTGCTGTATAAAGGATTCAAATTTTTTCAGTCGTCGTACGACCAGGATGAGAAAGGCACTGTTCTTTCCGTAAATTACGATTTATGGGGCACCTGGATTTCCTACATTAGTTATATCCTGCTGGGACTGGGATTCGTTTTATCGCTCATCAACAAGAATTCCTATTTTCGTTTTCTGGCTCAGCGCCTGAACCAAAGTCAGGCCAAAGCGGTTGCCGTGGCTGTTCTGATTACCGGACTAACACTGGGTGCATCGGCACAAACAGGCAGCGGCGCCAATATTCCACCCATCGACCAGCAACTTGCAGAAACCTTCAGCAAACTATGGGTTCAGGGTGTTGACGGGCGCATTGAACCGCTGAGCACACTCAACAGCGAAATTGTGCGCAAAGTAAGCCGCAAGTCGTCGCTTTACGGCAAATCATCAGACGAGGTGGTGCTGAGCATGATGACCTATCCCGAAATATGGCAAACCCTGCCGTTTGTAAAGGTTGACAGCAAAGAGCTTGCAGCCGAGCTGGGCATTTCCGGAAAAACCATTTCGGTGCAGCAAATGTTCGATGCACAGGGCAACTACCGCATTGCAGAGCAGGTACGGGCGGCATTTGCCAAACCGGCAGCCATGCGTAATCAGATGGAAAAAGACTATATCTATCTCGACGAGCGGGTCAGCATCTGCTTTATGGTGTTTCGGGGTACGCTGTTCAAAATTTACCCGCGCGACCAGGTGGAAGACCCCTGGTATTCACCGGGCGAAAATGCAACAGAATATTCCGGTGGCGATTCCATTTTCATCAAAAGCGGGTTTAACCTGCTGATTCAGTCCATCCAGAACGGAAACAATGCAGAAGCACTTGAAGTACTGAATGCAGTGGACAATTTTCAGCAAAAATATGGCGGCGACCTGCTTCCGGGACAGGCAAAAAAAGATGCAGAAATCCTGTACAACAAGGTAAACCCGTTCGAACGGATATTTCCCTGGTATCTGCTGTTTGGCTTCCTGTTACTGGTGGTGCTGCTGGCCAATATTTTCCGGCAAAAGCCACTGCCTGCTCTCCTTAAAAACTCGTTTAATCTGATCATCATTTTACTTTTCGTTGTGCATACAGCGGGGATTATTATCCGCTGGTACATTTCGGGAAGGGCACCCTGGAGCAACGGCTACGAAAGTGTGGTTTACGTGGCCTGGGCTGCAATGCTGGCCGGCATCCTGTTTGGCCGGAAATATCCCATGGTTATTGCCACAGCTGCTTTCCT
>CAZCPH010000495.1:2499-2825 GCA_964500105.1 uncultured Mariniphaga sp.
TTCGCTGTTTGTGGCACACCTCAACTGGATGAATCCTGAAATTACGCCGCTGGTTCCGGTGTTGAAATCGTACTGGCTGACCATCCACGTTTCCATCATCACAGCCAGTTACGGCTTTTTCGGACTCAGTGCATTTCTGGGAATTCTGGTGCTGGTGCTCATTGTGATTCGCCGCAATTCCAACGAAGGAAAAGTGAACCAGTTTATCGACCAATTAACCACCATTAATGAAATGTCGGTTACGGTCGGTCTTTATTTCCTGACTATCGGCACGTTTCTGGGCGGAGTTTGGGCCAACGAAAGCTGGGGCCGTTACTGGGGCTGGG
>CAZCPH010000496.1:0-2822 GCA_964500105.1 uncultured Mariniphaga sp.
AGCCAACCACGGCATGAAAGCGAAATACCAGTATGAACGTGTTGGCGTCAATTCGCGACTCGATAGTATTCAGGCTGCTGTTTTAAGCGTGAAATTAAAATACTTCGATAAGCACATTAAAGCCCGGCAAAAGGCTGCGGCATGGTACGATGAGCATCTGAATAACATTGAAGAAATCAGGTTACCGGAGCGAGTTGAATACAGCACCCACACGTTTCATCAATACACCATTCAAACCAGCCGGCGAAACGAATTGCAACAGTTTTTGAAAGAAAAGGGAATTCCTTCAATGGTTTATTATCCGGGAGTGATTCATTTGCAGGAGGCCTACAAGTTTCTTGGATATAAAAAAGGCGATTTCCCTGTAAGCGAAAACCTGCCGGAAAACGTGCTTTCACTGCCCATGCATACCGAGTTGACTGGAGAGCAGTTGGAATATATAACAAAAGCAGTACAAGAATTTTTCAGAGGAAGAAATTAACCGCAAAGGCGCAGAGACGCAAAGAAATAATTTAAAATCTTTCCGATATTGCGACTTAGTGGTGAAAAACTTAAAAGGAAAATTAACCGCTATGGCGCAAGGACGCAAAGAAATTTCAAAACGTCCTTGCTGCTGTGCATAAAAAGCAATACTATGGAAAAAGAAAAGCTCAATCACCTTTCAAAAGAAATTCTTGCTGCTGCCATTGCTGTGCACAAAGAAATGGGACCCGGCTTATTGGAATCGGTATATGAACTATGTCTTTTAAAAGAACTCCAGTTAAGAGGCATTAATGCAGAAAATCAAGTTCTAATTCCTCTTTTTTATAAGGGTGAACAGCTAAACAAAGATTTTAGAATTGATATTCTTGTAGAAAAAGAAATTGTAATCGAACTGAAAGCGGTTGATATGCTGCTTCCCGTTCATGATGCACAAATTATTTCTTATTTAAAATTGACCGATAAAAAATTAGGATTCCTGATTAACTTTAATGTCCCTTTACTGAAAGATGGGTTTAACCGTTTTGTGAACAATTTTTAAAATAGAAATATTAACCGCAAAGACGCCAGGGCGCAAAGAAAAATACATAGCGTCATTGCGCCTTTGCGGTGAAAAATATTAACAATGAATAAACTATTTATCCATGAAACAGCCGTGGTTGACGACGGCGCTCAAATAGGAAACGGCACTAAAATCTGGCATTTCTGCCATGTGATGGAAACGGCACAAATTGGCGAAAACTGCGTACTGGGGCAAAATGTGTTTGTAGGCAACAAAGCCGTTTTGGGCAACAATGTAAAGGCGCAAAACAACGTGTCGGTTTACGAAGGGGTGACTTGCGAAGACGATGTTTTTCTGGGTCCCTCCATGGTTTTTACCAATGTGGTTAATCCGCGAAGTGCCGTTAACCGCAAGGAAGAGTTCAAAGAAACACGGGTTAAAAAAGGTGCTACCATTGGCGCAAATGCCACCATTGTTTGCGGTACTACGCTGGGCGACTACTGTTTTATCGGAGCAGGCGCTGTGATTACCAAAGATGTAAAGCCTTTTGCGCTGATGGTCGGCGTTCCTGCCCGGCAAAAAGGATGGGTGAGCCGCTCGGGTGCCATTCTTGGTGAAGACCTGGTTTGCCCCGAAACCGGAGAAAAGTATATCTTAGCCGATGGTTTTTTGAAACTTCTATAACGAGGAAGAATTAACCGCAAAGACGCTGAGACGCAAAGGGAAAATTTTAAATCTTCACGTCGTTGTGCCGTAGCGATAAAAAATAAGAATATGAAATGAAAACCGCAAAGACGCTGAGACGCAAAGGGAAAATTTTAAATCTTCGCGTCATTGTGCCGTAGCGATAAAAAATAAGAATATGAAATGAAAACCGCAAAGGCGCAGAGAAAAATAAATTAAATCTTTGCGCCCTTGCGCCTTAGCGGTAAAAAAAGTAAAAATATGAAACGATTTGCACTGATAGGTTCGGCCGGATACATCGCCGACCGCCACATGAAGGCCATTAAAGAAACCGGAAACGAACTGGTTTGTGCCACCGACCGCTTCGATGTGATGGGCCGGATGGACAGCTTCTTCCCCGATGCTGAGTTTTTTCTGGAAATTGAAAACATGGACAAATATATGGACGACCTCCGGCGCGAAGGAAAACCCATCGATTACGTAACCATTTGTACACCAAATTATATGCACCCGTCACACATCCGGTTTGCCCTGCGCAACGGTGCAAACGCCATATGTGAAAAACCGCTTGTGATTTACCCCGAAGATATGCGTATTATTAAAGACATTGAAGCCGAAACCGGGAAAAATGTATATACCGTTTTACAACTGAGATATCACCCAACTATTATGGCGTTGAAAAAGGAAATCGACGAAGGCGGCGATAAAATATACGACATTGATTTGAGCTACATCACCACCCGCGGAAAATGGTATCTGAAAAGCTGGAAGGGTGATGTTTCCAAGTCGGGAGGAGTGGCCACCAACATTGGCATTCATTTTTTCGATATGATTACCTGGATTTTTGGCGATGTAAAAGAGAACATTGTGCACCACTACGGACCGCACAAAGCTGCCGGTTTCCTTCAGCTTGAAAAAGCCCGCGTACGCTGGTTTCTCAGCCTCGACTACAGCGACCTTCCGCCACAAGCCATAGAAAAAGGAATGCGAACCTACCGCTCCATCACCGTAAATGGAAAAGAAATTGAATTCAGCGGCGGATTTACCGATTTGCACACGGTTACCTACCAAAATATTCTGAACGGGAACGGTTTTGGAATTGACGATGCCCGCGAAAGCATCATGTTAACCGACTATGTTCGAAATACAAAACCCA
>CAZCPH010000497.1:0-2822 GCA_964500105.1 uncultured Mariniphaga sp.
AAAGTGCCAAATCCTCGAGGTCTTTCAGCCTTTTAATATACGATTCAACCACCTCGCGCCTTGCTCCGGGACGTGCGCCAGATATAGCATCGCATACCTGTACGATAGGTGCAAGCAATGTTTCCATCTCCACCTCATCATGATGGGCACCAATGGCATTGGCGATATCAGGTTTTTCCTTGTACTTTTCAGCCAGTTTCATCCCGTAAACAGCGTGTGGTAATTCAGGTTCATCGTCAGGCACTTTACCAATGTCATGCAGCAGGCCGGCACGTTTGGCCTTTTTCGGATTCAATCCCAATTCAGAAGCCATGATAGCACAAAGATTGGCCACTTCGCGCGAATGCTGCAACAAGTTTTGACCGTAAGACGAACGGTATTTCATTTTTCCGATTAAACGAATGAGCTCAGGATGCAGCCCGTGAATTCCCAAATCGATAGCCGTACGTTTTCCGGTTTCGATAACCTCTTCTTCAACCTGCTTTTTCACTTTTTCCACCACTTCCTCAATACGGGCGGGGTGAATACGACCGTCGGTCACAAGTTGATGTAACGCCAAACGGGCAATTTCCCGACGTACCGGGTCGAATGCTGAAAGTACAATAGCTTCGGGCGTGTCGTCCACAACAATTTCTACGCCGGTGGCGGCTTCAAGAGCACGGATGTTTCGTCCTTCGCGCCCAATAATCCGGCCTTTGATTTCATCGCTTTCAATATGGAAAATAGTAACAGCGTTTTCCACCGCTGTTTCGGTGGCCACCCGCTGAATGGATTTTACCACAATCTTTTTGGCCTCTTTATTGGCCGTTTGGCGGGCTTCCTCCATAATTTCGTTGATGTATGCCACTGCTTCCGATTTGGCTTCATCTTTCAGCGATTCTACCAGTTGAGCTTTGGCTTCTTCAGCCGATAAACCTGAAATCTGCTCCAGTTTTTCGAGGTTCTGCCGGTGCAGTTTTTCCAGTTCCTCGGTTCGGTGTTCCACCCGCTGCAACTGTGTATTCAGGTTTTCGCGAATGGCTTCGGTCTCTTTTTTGGTAATTTCAAAATCACGAACACTTTTTTGCAATTCTTCGCGCCGCTGATTAACAGTGTTTTCACGCTGACTCAGTTTATTTTCCAACTGGCTGATTTTGCTGTTTTTCTCCTGGATAAACTTTTCGTGTTCAGCTTTTAACTGCAAAAACTTTTCTTTTGCCTGAAGAATTTTATCTTTTTTAATCACTTCAGCTTCGCTTTTGGCTTCACTGATGATTTTCCGGCTTTTCTTTTTCAAAGCCTTGCTCCAGATGTAGTATGCCAGGGTTCCGCCTCCCAGAAATCCGGCAGCAAAGCCTATCAGTATTTGTATCCAATCCATTGCATTTATTTTAATTATTAATACTAAAAAACCCGTAACAAATCACTTTGTTTAACCAAAGAAATTCAATACGGGTCTCTGATAAATATGTAACTTTTATTCCCTAAACTTCCACCTTTTCCTTCAGAAAGTCTGAAATATCGTCGTTCAAATCTTTCAATCCATCCATAAAAAGAGAATTGTCTTCACGTTGCATCAGCTCGGTATGGTTCAGCGCCAGTTGGAAAGCTGCCATTGCCAGAATATCCTGTGCATCTTTATCCCGAAACAGTTCGCGGTATTTACTCACTGTTTCATTCACCGTTTTTGCAGCAATCCGGTGTCTCTCTTCGTCTTTTCGATTGATTGTCAACGGATATGCCCGCCCTTCAATCCGGATATTTATTCTAAGTTGTTCTTTATTCACCGTTCATTACTTGTTGAGTAATGCAATACATTTATCAATCTCCCGTATCAATGTATTTATTCTCTTTTTTGCCTCGCCATCCCTGTCATTTCCGACAAGCATCCGGTTGGCAATTTTCATCTTTTCAATTTTCTGACCCAAATCTGTCTTCTCTCTTTCGAGCCGGGCAATTTCCTGCGTCAAAACAGACACATTACCCAGTAATACTTGCTTTTCAGCCTTCAACCTTTCGTATTGCTGAAACAGCTGTTGCACATTGGCTCTCAATTCTTTCAGAAGCAAACGATCTTCGTCAGTCATTTTTGCTGCAATTCGTGCACAAAGTTAATATTTTTACCCTATTGGAAAAACGTTTGCAAAATTATGCAAAAAATAATGCAATGGGTTTTCAGAACCATGGGCATGATGTTAGTCAAATTGAATGCTTCATATTTGTTTTCACCGGCGCCACTTTGTTGTTAATGTGGCTAAAGCCGTTTTATCTCGCCATAATGCAGTCCGTTGGATAAATCCAACGGCAAAATAAAATTCTTAATTTTCATCCAGTTTCCCGGAAATATATGTCCAACCATATTTATTCATGAATTCTTCTACTTCTTCCGTAAACGATTTTTTACGATGATGTTCCTCCTGATTTTCTATGTATTTTCTAACCATCTGCACATGACGCTCACTTACACTAACAGCCCAGTAATCATCCTGCCATGTAAATTTTTGAACTGTTAATTTGTTCTTATTTATCCAATAAGAAGACTCACCTTTAATGAGTTGTGCAATTTTACTGATAGTTTGTTCTCTTCCAAGCGAAATCAGGCAGTGAATGTGTTCTTTATGTCCATTTACACTATCTAACCAAATGCATTTTTCTTTAGCGTTTTCACGAATGTGTGCAAAAACTGTTTTTCTTAATTCCTTTGTTGTTAAAAAAGGAGTTTGGTTTTTTGTTGAAAATACCAGGTGTACCCAAATTCTGACCCAACTCATAGGATGTGTTTTAAGCTAAAGCTGTATTGTTAAATGTGGCTAAAGCCGTTTCATTTTGTTGTTAAACAATCC
>CAZCPH010000498.1:0-267 GCA_964500105.1 uncultured Mariniphaga sp.
CAAGGCAAATCAGCATAACGCTCATTATAAACAATTCCTGGTTTCTGGTCAATGCAATTAAATGCAACAACCAGGGAAAAAGCCAGCGGTTTCCCACATATACAAACCCTATAATTCCAATTGCTTTCAATAGCAACACAAGTAGTTCACTGCCAAGATCAACATCAGGATTGCCAAGCAGATTGGCTAAAAGTAATAATGGAACCAGCAGCATGTCCTGGAAAATTGAAATACCCAGCACAGTCTGCCCGTAATTGGATGTCACTT
>CAZCPH010000498.1:277-2808 GCA_964500105.1 uncultured Mariniphaga sp.
AAGCAGCGTCCTGCCATAGTTGGAAGTAAGTTCCGAACGTTCCTGAAGTACTTTTAGAATGAGCGTTGTGCTACTTATAGCAGCCAGGAATCCAATCAGTAAACTGCTTTTCCAGTCCATGTTATACAAAATCGAAAGTAGATAAAAAACTCCGGCAGTAATTGAAATCTGCAGGAATCCTCCTAAAAAGACAATTTTCCTGTTTTTAGATAACTGCTTAAGCGACAATTCAATACCTAGGGTGAAAAGCAGAAAAATAACACCTATATCGGCCAGCACTTCAATATTATTCACTTCACCAACAAGGGCAAGGAAATAAGGACCGGCAACCATTCCGGTTAACAAATAACCAACAACAGTCGGAATCCTAAGCCTGGAAAAAAGCAGATTTACAAATGTTGAAAGTGCAAAAATAATTACAATATCGCGCAGAATTGTCAGTTCCATATTTTTTGATTTCTCGCAACTAAAAATAATTGAATTTTATAAAATATGAACTATTGCCAACAAAAAAAGGCGCCAAAAAGGCGCCTTTTAACGAATGTACCGTGCATTGTTTAATTGTTCTCGCCGTAATGATACACCCCTTCGTATTCAAATAGATCTCCATCGTAGTCGGTGGCAGTTACCCTGAATTGCACTGAATCAAGTCCGGCAATTCTCAGTGCATCAAGATCGAAAGAAACATAGGCAGCATACGGAATGTCTTCAATATCTCCGTTGTCGTTGTGTCGCAGCTCCAGCTCAACAGGCTGACTGGCTTCGGTCAACTCGCCCGGTTCTTTCACCAGATTGATGTAATGAACTTCGTACCGACCATAATATTTGATCTCAAAATTCAGCAAACTGTCGGTCATCCATGCATCTTTAACAATTACAGGATCGTTTCCTATACTGTCCTGGTTTTCTTCGGTGATGTCCAGAATTCCTTTAAGCAAAACCTTTTTCACCGAATTTACCCTGACGTAAAACCTGTCAGCCTCTCCGCCATCATTGGCATTGTCGTCGAGAACGGTATAGCTGATTAAAATACGGTCGCCGGTTTTCAATCGCGACTCAGGATCATCTGTACCGTAATAGTACCAGGGCAGGCTATAACCTGAAGCTACAGGAACGAGTACATCTCCGTTATCCATATTAATCTGGTATTCCATCGGGTCAGAACTCACCTGCTCAACCATCCCAAATCCTACCCACATGTCATTCAGCGAATAACCATCATCGTCGAGGCAACTGGTAACGGTAAAAACAACTCCCAATAAAATAATTAAAACATACTTTTTCATGACTAAAACTCTCCTCATTTTAAATTTTACATTGAATAGATTAAATGAATACCGGAAGGGTTGCGTGAAAATCAAAAAAAAATTGCGCAGGCTAAAAAATCTGTCAAAAAAAGAAAAATAAACCAATTGGCACGGGGATTGTTATCTACATTTCCATATATCTAAATATTTATATATTTTCGGAAAATGAAAAACATTGAATCTTTGCAGGAGTTAAAAAACGAAACCGGATCGAACGAAAATGTCTGGCTTTTGTTATACAAAAAGGGTTCAGAACAAAGCGATTGTGCTTTGGAAAACTTTAAAAAAGCTGAAAAAAATTCTGCTGAAAAAGAGAAAAACAACGTTCTTTGCAGTGCCGATGTTAATGTAGTAAGAGATATTCATCCCGAATTTGGCGTTACAAGTGTTCCCACTTTACTCTGGTTTGAAAAAGGACAATTAAAGAATTTGGTAAAAGGTTGTCATCAACCGGAACATTTTAATGCTATTTTTGACAAATCGGCAGTACTGATTGCTGCAAACGGAGAAAAGAAGCCGCAAAAAAATGTCACGGTTTACACAACTCCTACCTGCACCTGGTGCAATACCATTAAACGCCACCTGCAGGAAAACGGAATACAGTACCGCGAAGTGGATGTATCGCGCGACCAGAAAGCAGCGGAAGCAATGGTGAAACGCAGCGGCCAGCAAGGCGTTCCGCAAACTGAGATAAACGGCCAAATTATTGTGGGATTCGATAAACCAAGAATAAACAGATTATTAGGAATAAATTAAAATTCAATACATTATGAAAAAGTTAGTATTCATTCTGGCCATTGCAACCTTCTCGTTGTACAGTTGCAATTCGGGTCAGGCAAAAAACAACGAAAAAGAAAACGCTGAGCAATCAACCGCTCAGGTTCAAACAGTAGCTGACAACCCGTCAACAGGTGCAATCCAGGCTGAAGCAGGTTCAATACTTTTAACCAAAAGCGTTTTCCTGCAGAAGGTTTGGGATTATGAAAATTCACCCCAGGAGTGGAAATACAAAGGTGACAAACCTGCATTGATCGACTTCTACGCGGACTGGTGCGGACCATGTAAAATTGCTTCGCCTATTTTAGAGGAAATTTCAAACGAATATGCCGGAGATATATACGTTTATAAAATTGATACGGAAAAAGAAAAAGAGCTGGCATCGGTCTTTGGAATTCGCGGAATTCCTGCATTTTTGTACATTCCTGTTGAAGGACAGCCGGTCAT
>CAZCPH010000499.1:0-1475 GCA_964500105.1 uncultured Mariniphaga sp.
TTTCAGGCATTTTTTGTTTTAGGACTACCCTGAAATTTACCGTATTTCCTGATATAAAAGGGACCAATTCGAGACCATTTTTGAAAAAATCAAAATAGGTCTCGCGAGGCCTCGTAACCACCTTATTACTTGCACTTTATTGCATCACTTTGCACTTCGTTTTTGAACTGAAATTAGGTAATTTTTATTAATTTAATTGTAAATCAAAACATCATGGAATTTGAATTAAGTGTATTATTTACGGTAAAAAAGAGTAAAATAAATAAGGCTGGAATGGTGCCTATTTATTTGAGAATTACAGTTAACGGTGAACGGTCTGAGTTGTCTGTAAACAGAAATGTTTCACCTAACAAGTGGGATGCTAAAACACAAAGAGCCGTTGGGCGGTCAGAGTCAGCAAAAGCTTTGAATGATTACCTGGACAGTGTGGAAGTCAAGGTGAAAAGAAATTTCAATACGTTGCTCGAAAACCAGGAGGAAATAACGGCAACTGTGCTGCGTGATATGCAAACCGGGAAGCATGTTAGAAATTACTCCCTTGTCTCAGTATTTGAAATCAATAATCAATTGATTGAACAGGAGGAAGGTGGAAAGTATTCAGCAAGAACCATCACTCAGTATAAAACAACCCTTAGTCGTTTAAAGGAGTTTATTGAATCAGAATATGGAAGGAAAGATATGTTGCTTTCAAAACTGGATCTTGCTTTCATCCGGCGTTTTGATATATTTCTTAAAACCCGTTATGGAATAAAACATAACACTATTATGAAGTATCTTAAAGAGTTGAAGCGGGTTATTCATTTTGCTATGGAAATGGGGTATATTGATCGAGACCCGTTTATGCGCTATAAAACAGCTTTTAATCAAAACACAAGAGATTGTCTAACAGCAGATGAATTGGAACGCATTGAGATGTATGAGTTTAAGATAAAGCGTTTGGAGCAGGTTAAGGATGTATTTCTTTTTGTATGTTATACCGGTATATCGTACTCCGATCTCGATGCTCTTACCCGGGAAAATTTGTCTAAAGGAATTGATGGTAAGAACTGGATAGTTTATGAGCGAAGAAAAACAGGGGTTCAGGCAAGAATTCCATTGCTTCCAATGGCTCAGGCTCTCATTGACAAATACGAGAATGACCCTGGATGTAATGCAGACAACAAAATACTGCCTGTGAAAAGTAACCAGAAGTTGAATGCCTATTTGACTGAAATAGCAGACTTATGTGATATTAAAAAGAATATTACAATGCATGTGGGACGGCACACTTTTGCTACAACTGTCACCTTAACAAACGGGGTTCCTATTGAAACCGTTTCCAAAATGCTTGGACATACTTCTTTAAAAACAACCCAGATTTACAGTAAGGTTATTGATACGAAGGTGGCAAAAGAGATGGATGATCTTTCCAAAGTCCTGGAGAAAAAGCGAAATTCCGTGAAGCCCGATGAGGATGGGAAAGAAAAATCGATTGC
>CAZCPH010000499.1:1485-1774 GCA_964500105.1 uncultured Mariniphaga sp.
AAAAATTGCGATGTGAAATTTCGCAACAAAGTGAACTGATATGTTGATAAATACACAAATACCTGTAGGATATGCATTCCTATAGCATCAACTATAGTACTTGTGTATTCCAGTTCCACTCACCAATCCTTTTTATATTAAAATGAACCAGATTTGTATATGTTCAACATTTTTATTAAATTAGATTATAGTCAACTGATAATATGAAAATTGTATAACCTAAATAATAAAAATTAATATCAATTAACTTTAAAATAGGTGGTGCAATTTTTATACTATGGAAATTGAA
>CAZCPH010000499.1:1784-2509 GCA_964500105.1 uncultured Mariniphaga sp.
AAAAATTAATATCAATGAGTGACGTAAAACAAACAATTAACTGGCTAAGAAGCAAAGACGTAAGAGAAATGCTGGGAATTTCGGACAGTACTTTACAAACGATGCGGATAAAAGGCACTATCCCGGCATACAAACTGGGACCAACCTGGTTTTACAGGGAGGATGAGATTCTTGAAACGTTAATGGCAAGTAAAGTTCATTGTTAGGAGGACGGTTATGAGTAATGCAGATTTGATTGCACGAGTAGAGGAACTTACTGACCAGGTTACCCGAATGAAGTCGGAAGTCGACCGAATGAAGTATCAGACCATGGAAGATGACCTGTGGGATAACAGCGATATGCTGCGCAACTGGAAAATCTCACTGAGAACGCTGGCTTCCTGGCGGGCGAAGGGATTAATAGACTACGTTCAGATGGGAGGGAAAATTTGGTACACCAGAGAAAACCGGAATGCTTTTTTGCGCAAAAATGAAGTTAAGGCAAAAGCTGTTGAACAAACGATGTACTACAATTAGTTTGAGTCTGAAATTCAGAGATACGTGCGGGCTTGGTTAGATTGACCAGGCCCTTTTTGTTGCTCGATTGGTGAAGAAAATCGTTGCAGAGTATACAACCACTCAGATAGACATATATAAATTTCTGCTGACGGAAGTAAGGTGTTCCTCGTCAATCGTCGGCAAAATCCAGCGCCAAGCATTTGAAAGCGTTTTATACGTGTAGATTT
>CAZCPH010000499.1:2519-2799 GCA_964500105.1 uncultured Mariniphaga sp.
GGACGCTTTTTGAAGATGATTGATGATTTACAAACCCCTAATAAACACAAAACCAATCATAATTACAGAAGTGTTCTACCTCTTTGAATTCGTGTTATTACGAACAAAAATGAAGCCATAATTTCTTTCAGCTGAATGTAAGACAGTTAGTAAAAACGAAAGCCAGACATATCACCCAAAATGAAGAAGTGTGTCCCAATATTTTTCAGATTCTATGCGAAAAATACATGTTCAAACTATCGTTGAAAACAATTATTGCCTGAAAACAAAAAAAGGGCAA
>CAZCPH010000500.1:0-2793 GCA_964500105.1 uncultured Mariniphaga sp.
AAAACTGTGGTTTTATTTTTTCAAACCTCGATGTTGACCGGCTTTGCAGCAACTGTTTTTCGTGTACAGGCTGTGAAATGTACCAATGTCCTTCCTGCGGCCACGAAGTAATTATTAAACCCATGAAAAAAATGGGAGAACCGAAAGTTAACCCAGCTTCGGGCTCGTCTCATTAAAATACTTCACCGTACCCACTTTAAGTTCCATGGTGGCTTCTTCGTCGCAAACAATCACACTCTGGGGATGCATTTGCAGTGCCGACAGTGTCCACATGTGCGTTATGCCGCCTTCAACCACATGCTGCAATGCACGGGCTTTTTTGTAGCCATTCACCACAATCACAACCTCGCGGGCATCGAGCACAGTTTGAACACCGACTGTTATGGCCTGTTTGGGTACCTTAGTCAGATCGTTGTCAAAAAAACGGGAATTGGCAAGAATGGTGTCATAATTCAGGTTCACCAGCCGTGTACGCGAGCCAAGTGATGATCCCGGAACATTAAATGCAATATGCCCGTCGGCACCCATGCCGCCCAAAAACAGCTCTATGCCCCCAAACTGCCTGATTTTCTCTTCGTAACCGGCACACTCCTTTTCCAGATCAGCGGCATTGCCATCCGGAATGTGAATATTTGATTTGCCGATATCCACATGGTTAAAAAAATTGGTGTGCATAAACGTGTGGTAACTTTCGGAATGCTCTTTCGGAAGTCCCACATATTCATCCATGTTGAAGGTAATCACGTGCTTAAACGAAACCTTACCCGCCTTATTGAGCAGAATCAGTTCCCGGTAAGTTCCCAGTGGCGAAGAACCTGTAGGCAATCCCAGCACAAACGGCCTGTTTTCAGAAGGATTAAACCGATTGATTCTTTGTGCAATATAATTTGCGGTATAACGGCTAATTTCTTCGTAATTTTTATGAATGATTAATTGCATTTCTGTTGTTTGTTAAAATTAAAAAATACCTTCCATCGATTTTCCCAAATTTGCTGCCTCCTGCAGGAACTGCTCCACATTCAATTCACGCAGATAAATCATTCCGTGGGTAGCTCTCAGCAGCGGCGAACTGTTTTCATAGAAAAAGTTTTTTCCCAGCAAAAACTGAATTTGCTTATGCTGTTCGAACCAGGTGCGCTGGGTTAATTCGCTGAATTTTCCATCGAGCTGGTAACTTGGAAACGACGCGTTGACCTGAGTAACGTAACACTCTGAGAACGATTTATCGAGAGTTGCCAGGGCATTCAGCGATACCGGCACAATGACCTCCACATCCCACGGATTGTATTTAAACCATACATTCCGGTAGCCCACAATGCGCAAATTGGTCAAATCTTCTTCTTTGTTCCACTCTTCTACTGCAGCTGCAATCGCCTGAAGCACTTTGTAATGCGTATCAGGTCCGCTTCCCTGCGGGTCCATAGCCAGACTGATAACAGTGGGTTTATATTTTCTGAAGTCATTCAGAACAGGTAAAACATCTTTTTCCATATCGGGTTTGCTTCCCATAACGTTATTCTGGTAAAACCCGAGACGCAGGTGATGAACATTTTTCACCATAACACCGTAGTGTGCCCAAACCAGCTCTTCCTCAAACTCACGAATCATTCCTTTCAGATTCTGAATTTTGGGTGGATTCTTGCTTCCGTCGTAGCTGTTTTTGAGCGAGTTGAGAACCTCATCAACCACCGCGCGCAGTTCATTTTCGTTTTGAACAGACCAAATGGACACCAGAGCACGTACCAGCCGGTGACAAACGCCCCGCCTTTTTTCTTCCGGATTTTGGGCTGCGATATTGTCGAGGTAATGGTAAATGTCTTTATCCCATTTGAATTTGTATCCTTCCCTGAAAAAATCGGGGTAATAAATCATTTCGATTTTCCCTTTCTCAATCAGGGCTTTGGTATCTGCAAGCAAATCGTAAAGAAAGTGATTGGTAACAGCAGTATATCCTGAAGTCAGCACCGAAAAATGGAGTTCATTGCTGGCATCGCGTGATTGCCTGTTGGTAAGTGGCATTATTCCCAGCATGATGTCGTCGTGGTGCGGACCGGTATGGTAAAACACCTGGTTTTTCCTCGTCTGCATTCCACGCTCAATTTTTGCATGAATGGAATCGATCACCGATTGTACGGTATTCTCATTCAGACCGGGAATCTGGCTGCAATATTTGTCATTCTTCAGGTCATCGAGTTCCAGTTTTCCACCAAACTTGTTTATTTTACGGCAAAGTTCCATCACAGCCCGCTCGGTTTTCTGATGTGTCCACGGTCCGCTTTTATAGTATTCATCAACAGCATCTTCCAGCTTCACCGAAGCGCCATCTGTTAAATAAAAACGGCTGTTTTTTAGCTTGTGCAGCGATGTTGCAGGATAAACCACAGTGGGTTCACTTTCCAGCGAATGTTTTATGGTTTCTGCAATGGCCTCTCCGGCGGCATAAACAATGGCTTTATTTTCAGGATTATATGTAAGCGTACCCAAACCAATTGTAATCACCAGCCGTTTTCTCGAAACCTCAATACCACCCAAATCGGTTGCAGTAATTGCCTGAGTTTCAAAGTTTGTTTCTTTTAACCGGGTTGTGGAAAAATGGGCTGAGCCACGAATATTGAATGCGATATGTCCGTCGGGACCAATGCCGCCCAAAAAGAAACCGATGCCACCTTTTTCCCTTATCCGGGTTTCATAGGCTGTACACCACTGGTCAATTTTAAAAATCGATTCTTTTTGCAGTTGTTCCGCCTGCGTTCTGGCTTCACGGTATCTCAACGACAAGTCGAGTTGAAAATC
>CAZCPH010000501.1:0-2779 GCA_964500105.1 uncultured Mariniphaga sp.
CTGAAAAGGACCAAACAGAAAAAGGATGTGATCCCCATGGAGGGGAAAAAACTGCTTCTCGTCGATGGGCACGGACTTGCTTTCCGTGCATTCTACGCACTTCCGGAACTGACCGCACCTGACGGTACCCCGACGAACGCCGTGGTCGGCTTTTTCAACATGTTCCAGAAAGTGCGGGAAGACTGGAAACCCGACATGTGCTGCGTGGTTTTCGACGCCCCCGGCCCCACGTTCCGCCACGAAGCCTACGAAGACTACAAAGCCGGCAGGAAACCCACTCCCCCGGAGTTCAAGGTCCAGGTCCCACTCATTTCCGAGCTTCTTGCCCTCCTGGGCATACCGGTGGTCATGCGGCAGGGGGTTGAGGCGGACGACGTTCTTGCCTCCGTGGCCTGCACCGCCGCCAGGGAAAAGCTGGAGACCCTGATCCTTTCCTCTGACAAGGACATTCTTCAAATTCTGGGGCCGGGCCTTTCCGTGCTCCGTCCCGGCAAGGGGATCACATCCTTCAAACTCGTGGATGAGGGAAGCTTTGTGGAGGAATTCGGGTTTCCCCCCTCGGTCATGACCGACTATCTTGCCCTTCTCGGCGACACCGCGGATAACGTACCGGGTGTTCCCGGCGTGGGGGAGAAAACCGCCAAGGCCCTTCTCGCAGAGTACGGAAGCCTGGACGGCATTTACGGGGGACTGGAATCCCTCAAGCCGGGGTTGAAGAAAAACAATCCCGAAAACAGCAGAGTAAGAGAGTTGAAATCCGGCTTCAAACAAATTATTCGGATTTACCAGCAGAAGCAAAAAAGCTGATGCCGCAAGTGAATTATAAGTATTTGTGCGGCGTTTAATGTTTTCGCCAACAACCATAAAAGAGAACATGGTTGCTGCCCGCTTTACCGATGGAGACAAGCCTGCAATAAAAGCAAAACTCCATAATGCCAGGATGATAAAAAGTACAAAAACAACACGTCCGGCCCTGTTTTTTCGGAGAAAACCAAGTAAAAAGAAAAGCACAACGTAAACGATGCCAACATGTAAACCAGAAACAGCCAGAACATGCATTGCACCGGCAGAGGAAAAAATCTGCTTTATTTCAGGGTCAAGACCGCGTTTATAACCAAGCGTTAATGCAGAAAGTACATGAAATTCATTTTCGGAAAAGTTCTGCTCACGGTAAACTTCCAAAAGACGCGACCTTATTTTTTCGGCAATTATCAAAAATGAAAAACTGGCTTGCACTTCTGCTTTTCGCCAGTTTATTTCTGAAAGATAAACCTGCCTGTAAATTTTCTTTCGGGCCAGATAACCGGCATAATCAAACTCAAACGGGTTGTTGTTGTTCTGAATAAGCTGAGGCCGCTGCCGAAAGAGAATGGTTTCACCAGGTTGCAATTCTTTTGCACTTTCTGTTTTCTCAAAGTACACCATCACTTTCTCGTCGGTTTTAAAAACCGAATCGTTGTAAAAAACGCTTGTTATCCTTAAAACCGACTGCCAGGAATTGGGTTTTTCCTGCAAAATTTCCAGCACCTCTGCCTGAAACTTTCCCTGATTAAAAAATACGGGCTTTTGATTGTACAGAGAATAAACCAGTATTCCAATAAAAATGAAAACCAGATGAACACCTGCGCCAAAAGCGGTATTTAAACGAAAACTAATCCTTCGGTTGATCAGAATGAGAGCTCCTGTTAAAAATGTTAACAAAACAATCAGCACCACTGGCTCAAAAGAAACAAAACCTGCCAGCAAAATACCAGCAGCCAATGCAAGAGCAAGGCGCAAAAAAGGTATTTTTTGTACTAGTGTAATCAAAATTTCCCGTGCTTTCGGGTACGCAAACCGTTGGTTTACGACCAGTTAATATTCAATTTAAAAAACGGGAAATTTGCAAAAAAGGTTACGCTGACTTTACAGGAACTTTAATTCGGTAGTGCGGCTGCACTTTCCCTGACGCAATATTTCGCAACTTGCTTTTTAAGAGCCTTTTTCGCAACGGAGAAAGGTAATCAATGAACAGAACACCTTCCAAATGGTCGTATTCGTGCTGTATGATCCGACCGGCAAAACCACTGTATTCTTCTTCGTGTTCAACAAAATTTTCATCCTGATATTTTATACGCACCACATCGTTCCTGTCCACATCTTCCCTGATTTCCGGCAAACTCAGACACCCTTCATTCATGGTCCACTTTTCGCCCGAAGTTTCAATTATTTCAGGATTGATAAAAACCTTTTTAAAATCTTTTAATTCGGGTTCTTCGTCGGCTCCCGTGGTTGCATCCACCACAAAAAGCCGGATTGATAACCCCACCTGCGGTGCTGCAAGCCCCACACCATCAGAATAATACATGGTTTCCCACATATTTTCAATAATTTCGCTCAAACCTTCGTGGTCCTTTTCAATTGGTTTGGCCTTTTTTCGTAATAACGGATCTCCGTAAACTGTAACCGGATATTTCATGCTGCTCTTTTTAATTCAACCGGAACAAATAATTGCAAACTTCATCTGTTGTTGCGCTTTTGCTCCATGTAACTCTGTAAAATAATTGTTGCGCTAATGGCATCTACCATTTCCTTATCTCTTCGTCCCGCCTTTTTAACTCCTCCGTCAATCATTGTTTGAAAAGCCAGTTTTGATGTGAACCTTTCATCTGCAGTTTCAAGCGGAATTTCAGGATATTTTTCTTTAAATTTCTTTATAAACGGATTGATGTAAACAACAGCTTCCGATGCCGTGTTGTTCATTTGCAGCGGATAGCCCACCACTACTTCATCAACTTTT
>CAZCPH010000502.1:0-2770 GCA_964500105.1 uncultured Mariniphaga sp.
TTATTTATTTGTAATTGGCATTTTATTCTTTGGTTCAACCAAAATTAGTGTTGCAGATGAACAGTGTGGTACTGCTGTTATTAGATGTGATAACGGAAATGAAGGAATGGGACTTGTCTGTGGAGAGACCTATGATGAATTGGCTGAAGATGTAGATGACTTA
Organism: uncultured Mariniphaga sp.; assembly: GCA_964500105.1. Lineage (GTDB taxonomy): Bacteria > Bacteroidota > Bacteroidia > Bacteroidales > Prolixibacteraceae > Mariniphaga. The sequence goes on from CAZCPH010000502.1 coordinate 164, forward strand.
GCCGATGTAATTTGTAATCCTTAAATAAGTAAAGGTGGTGTTATAAAGTCAAAATTTTAACTGGTTGATTTCACTATAAAACTGTATTTTGATTTTGATAACACCACTTTTTTAAATTAAATAACGATGAAAAAATATTTAACCACCCTATTTGCTGTAATTATTTATTTGACATCTTTTTCTCAAGATTTTATTGAAATAGATACAACGGTTCTCAGTTGTATTTATATTTATGAATTTCAACAAGACTCTGCTAGTAAATATTCGGTAAAAAGTCAAGAAATGACTTTGCAGATTGGAAATAATACGTCCAAATTTACAGCTTCTCATAAAATATTTTCTGATTCTGTAATTTTGGAGCATTCTAAAGAAAAGTTAACGCAAAATATTTTTGATAAAATAAAAAGAATTACAAGCGGTACAATAATTCATTCTTACTGCAAACATTATATTTATAAAAATTATCCAAAAAAGGGTATGTTAACTTTTACAAGTTATTTTGATCGCAAATACCCACGGGTAATTGAAAATGTTTCTTTCAATTGGAATCTTAAAGCGAATTCGGACACAATAATATTGGGATATAAGTGTCAGAAAGCATATACAAAATATGCGGGTAGAGATTACGTTGCCTGGTACACAACAGATATTCCAATTAGTGATGGGCCTCACAAATTTCAAGGACTTCCGGGGTTAATAGTGAAAATTCATGACTTAAAAAAGCATCATCATTTTGAGTTGATTAAAGTTGAAACTGCCCGAAATGTTCAACCAATATTATTTAAAAAAAATCGGTTTATTGATATGACAGCCAGTGAATATGCCAATGCATTAAATTTTCATATGACACAACTGTTTAATAAAATACAGCAAGAGGAAGAAGTTATAATAAAAGATGATGAAACGAAAGCACGGGCTTTGAATAATATAAAAACCCGCAATAATTTTATTGAAAAATATTGATTATCAATTAATTTAGATGATTTTTAAACCGCAAAACCTGTTTTTGCTGCATGTAGTTTTATGGAGTTTCTTTCTGACAGGAGGTTTCCGGGTGGCTGGACAAACCGAGATTAAAGGCAAAGTTTCGTCAGATGCAGGCGAGGAACTGTTTGGCGTGAGTATTTTGGTGCATCCGCTCTTGAATACTGGTAATATTTTAACCTACGCAATTTCGGATGCTGAAGGAAATTTTGTGCTATCGTTTTCAACTGATGCTGATTCGGTTCTGCTTTCAGCAAAATCTTTAAACTACAAAGATACTTTGCTGAAAGTTCCAAATACGGGTCAAAATATAGATTTGGTTTTGCCACCCCATATTCACAAAATTCGTGAAGTAAGTGTAAAAAGTTATCCTATTTCACAAAATGGCGATACATTGAATTATATCGTTGATTCATTTGCCCGCCTCGACGATCAGTCGATAGGAGATGTTATCAGCCACATGCCGGGGTTTGAGGTAACCGAACTGGGTCAAATTTACTACCAGGGAAAACCAATTCAAAAATACTACATCGAAGGGTTGGATTTGTTGGAAAATCGTTATACCATTGCCAACCGCAATTTACCACATAAATCGGTCGGTTCAGTTCAGGTGTTGCAAAATCATCAGCCTGTAAAAATGCTGGAAGGTAAAATAGCTTCTGATGGTACTTCATTAAATATTAAACTAAAAAACGATGTAGCTCTAACCGGCACAATGTATGCCGGGGCTGGTTTATCGCCTTTTTTGCACGATGTTAACCTTACTCCCATGTTGTTTCATAAAAAACAACAAATTATCGCTTCGTTTCAAAGTAATAATATTGGTGATAACCTGGATACGCAACACCAGCCTTTGCAAATAATCAGCGGACAACTGGAAGGATTGAAAAACCGGAAACCTGAATTGCTGGGTATTTTGCCAATAAATTCACCGCAAATCGATGAAAAACGATATCTTGAAAATAATGCCAATTTGTTGACATACAATCACTTATTGAAAATTAAAAACGGAACGGAATTAAAAATTAACAGCAGTTATTATCACGATTTGGTAAAAGAAAATGGTACGATTGAAACAAACTATTTTTTGGATGACGACACCATGAATATTGTTGAAAATACACAAAACCTGTATTACAATAAAAGTTTGAGTACTGATTTTGTGTTGACTCAAAATGAAGAAAAACGTTATGTAACCAACAAGTTCATCATTAATAAATTCTGGGACAGTGAGAAGGGATTAATAACAAATGATTTCGATTTAAAAGAAGAGGCCGAGACACCACACTTTTCGGTAGCAAACGATTTGGATTTGTTATTTTCTGTAAAGCGGAATTTTTTGCGTTTTTATTCTTTTGTAGATTACAATAACTCACCTCAGCAACTGGCTTTTCATCCGGGTGTTTTTGAAGATGTGCTGAACAACGGAATGTCTTATCAAAAAACGGCTCAAAATTTTAGCCTGAAAAATTTAATTACACATCATTTTGTTCAATTCACCTTTAGACGAAATTCCTGGATTTTTGAGTCCGAACCAGGAATTAAGTTTGAAGATCAACATTTCGCAACCAGTATTGAAAAAGATGATTTCCATCTTAACGCGGACAGTTTGAATAATAACCT
>CAZCPH010000503.1:0-2753 GCA_964500105.1 uncultured Mariniphaga sp.
TTCTGGGTTCTGATATCAAAGAAATCCGCATTTTCAGCCGCGAAGAAAAAGCAGCTATTGGTTTAAATCATTCTTTAGATTTGAGTATATTTGTTTGATAACTCAAGTAATTGAAGAAATTGAGCAATATTGTATTGAATAATAAAATCACAACTTATGACAGAAGAATTAAAACAATATATCAAAAGTCGTAAAGCCCTTTTTTGGTACACTCCCGAAAACAAAAAAGAGAATATAAGTGAAAGTTTGTTGGTAGAAAACATATTAAATTATGGCACATTAGACGATGTCAGGCAATTGATTCAAATAATGGGAACAGATAAGGTTGCCAATATTTTCTTCTCAGCAAAAGATCGGGAAAAATTGAATTATTATCCTGAAATATATAATTTTTTCAGCCATGTATTCGCAAAATATGCACAAAAACATTCTTAGTCAAAGTCAGACAGATTTATTACCATTAATTGGTTCTTTCGGTCGTGAATACTATTTGGTTGGCGGAACAGCTATCGCTTTGTATCTGGGGCATCGTCGTTCTATCGATTTCGATTTATTTAAATACGCAGCCATTAACCACAAAAAAAACTTAGACAAAATAAGGGCATTCAATGTGCCTTTTACCGTAACCCGGCGTGTTGGCGAGCAAATGAATTTAACCATCAATGAGGTTAAAATTACTTTTTTTGAATATCCTTTTAAGGTAAATCTTACTGCCCGGCTTGATCGGTATATTAAGCTTCCTTCGCTGATCGACTTAGCAGCGATGAAAGCTTACGCTTTAGGGCGCAGATCAAAGTGGAAAGATTATGTGGATTTGTACTTCCTTATCCGTGATTTTTATTCCATTGATGCAATAGCATGCAGGGCAGAAGAAATATTTGGTGAACTTTTTTCACACAAATTATTCCGTGCTCAATTGTCTTATTTTGAAGACATCGATTATACGGAAGAAGTCGATTATCTGGTTACTGCCCCAACCAATGCCGAAATAAAAGATTTTTTAATCGATAAAGCGATCCGTATAATCTAATCATTATTATCCAAACTTCATATCATGTTTAAAAACAAAACACTCTTAATCACCGGCGGAACAGGCTCTTTTGGAAATGCCGTGCTCAATCGTTTTCTGGATTCGGATATAAGAGAAATCCGTATTTTCAGCCGCGACGGAAAAACAGAAAAATGACTGTTAAATGGTAAACCGCCAAAAGTATTTAATGGATAAAAGGAAACCTGCCCTGTACAACACATCCTTGTTTTATTAAGCTTCACTTTACAAAAAAGGTTATATTTGCAAAGCAGCTTTTAATAAAAAGAATATAAATGGAAGAGATACTTAAACGCGTAATACTGGAAAACCAGGAAATAATTGCCGGAAAAACGCTGGTTTCCCGAAATTACTCCGTTGCAGAAACAGATAACATTACGGTACTAACCGGTATCAGGCGTTGCGGTAAAACTTATACTTTATATGAAATTGCCCGGACAATGGAGCCGGAGCGTGTTTTATTCCTCGATTTTGAAGACGAAAGGCTGATGGCGTTAAACAGCCTGGCCAGTTACGACATCATTACCGATACCTATAAAATACTTTATCCCAACCACACGCCCGTATTGTTTTTCGATGAAATACAAAACCTGAATAACTGGCATTTCTACCTCAAACGCCTGCATGTGGCAGGGTATAAAATTTATGTTACCGGCAGCAACGCCCACCTCATAAGCCGCGAAATTGCCACCTATTTAAAAGGGCGAAGCCTGGAAACCACCATCTACCCTTTTTCGTTCCCCGAGTTTCTGATTTTGAAAAATGTAACGTTGCTCCCCAAAGATACCATTGTAAATCAACCCAAAATACTGAATCTGTTCGATGAATATTTGCAATACGGGGGGTTTCCCGAGGTAATTAAGGTTGATGCCGTGGACAAAAGGGCGGTGGCCAAAAACATTTACAACCTCTTGTTTTATAAAGACCTTGTGGCAAAATTCGACAAAAACGACGTGCTTTTAAAACTGATTGTAAATAAAATTGCCGAAAATCTGACCAAAGATTTTTCCATTACCAGTTTGGCAAATAAAATTAACGCGGTATATAAAACAAGTGTGCCCACGGTTACCGATTACTTTAATATTTTGCCCGAACCTTTTCTTACCACCAATATCTATCCTTTCCGCAACTCTTTTGTACAGCGCGAGTCGAAAAGAAAAACGTATCTAACCGATAATTCATTTATCTGGCTGAACAGGGTTTCGCCCGATATTTCGCGCCTGTTTGAAAACCTGGTGTTTAACTTCCTGCAACGAAAACATGCTGGGCTGTTTTATTACAAAACAGGCAACAACCTTGAAGTAGATTTTTTTATTGGGGAAGGAGAACCAAAAAAGTTGATACAGGCAAGTTATTCGCTCGAAAATAAGGATACACGCGACAGGGAAATCAGGGCGCTGGCAAGAGCCATGGATGAACAAAACCTTGAAACGGGATACATTTATACATACAATAATACTGAAGAAATTAAAATAGATAATAAAACAATAGTTATTACTCCGTTATGGAAGGAAGCACTGGCATTTCCTGAAAATTTGTAAAAAAATGAAATTACACAGTGTACCACAAAGGAAACACAGGTTGCTCAATGTAAAGAAATCTGTGAAACGCTGTGTCGAACACTGTGAAACCCTGTGAAACTATATTAAAAACGAAAATACCATGTTTAAAAACAAAACACTCTTAATTACCGGCGGCACCGGCT
>CAZCPH010000504.1:0-2752 GCA_964500105.1 uncultured Mariniphaga sp.
TTCAAACGCTGTTGTTCATCAAGGTTTTCAAAGTAATTTTCCGGGAAACTCACCCAGATTTGTGTTTTCAGCCCGGTTTCCTTCAGTGTTTGCAAAACTTTTTGGTTGTTTGCAGAAAGTTTTCCGGGTACGTCGTTATTGTCCAGCCACATCCAAACTGCATTTACATTAATCCCGTTTTCACGCGCCAGATTTAGCTCTTTGGCCATTTCGGGCAGGTGCTCGGCGCGCCAGTCATATGCATACGATTCGAAGCCCAGCTTGTTCAGCATCTCAATTCGTTGTTCAGGCGTGCGGTTCTGGTTATCGAACGGCACAATACACCAGGCAAAATAGTTATCCATGTTCAGATTCTGTGTAAAAACTTCCCGGGGAAGGAGCAGCATGAGGGAAATTAAAATTATTATGCGTTGATTCATATTGATTATGAATTAATTGAAAAATTAACTGAATGCATTTGCAAATGTAATAAACAATCTTCTTTTTAACCGGTCTCTTAATACTTCAATCAAAATTTTCATAAAAAAGATAAAAAGGTATTTGATTATTGAAATATTCGTTTACATTTGCAACTGAATTTTGTGATAAAAGTCACACATATAATTTTAATGATGATAAAAAATATTTCTGACATAAAAATTAATTGGATGGCATGTATGATGAGTATGTGTTACAAAAACATTTTTGTGCAGAAGGATACGAATATTTAAACAGTAAAACGTATAAAAAGGCCAGAGGCCCTTCTGCAAAAGTGGAAGGGCCTTCTTGATTTTATAAGCATGAAGAAGAATTTTTTGCCCATAGCCATAAATATTTCAGGTGAAAAAATCCTGATTGTAGGAGGCGACCAAAGCGCCTGGAAAAAATTAAAGATTTTGCTGCGATTTGGAGCTGAAGTGGAAATTTTGGCAAGGGAGGTTTGTGCTGAAATTAAACAAAGCGGAGTAACATTTTTCGAACAACCCTACCACCAAAAATTTATAAAAGGTTATCTGATGCTTTATTCGTGCACCAACAACGAAACGCTTGACCGCCAAATTGTTGCCGATTGCCGCGAAGCAGGAGTGCTGGTCAATATTCACGACACACCCGCACTTTGCCAGTTCGTTTCGCCGGCCATTTATCGCAGCGGCAACATTTCTATTGCGGTAAGTTCCAACGGCGAAGATGTGTATGAATCCATCCGGTTGCGAAATAAAATACAAGAATTTTTAACTAATAATCAGCATCATAATAAAAATGAGCAGTAAATCGAATCCACTAACGGAAAAGCAGAAAATCGCTTTAAATGAACTGGTGAAAGAGGTCACAGTCGAACAAATTACCTGGCTGAACGGCTTTTTGGAAGGCCGTCTGGCCGGAATAAACGGAGGAACAATTCACGCAGAATCGGCTGCTGCTGAGGCGGCTGTTAGTAAAACGGTTGCCAACCTAACCATTTTGTACGGTACCGAAACCGGCAATGCCCGCGAACTGGCTAACAAATTAAAGGAAAAAGCTTTGTTCAAAAATGTTGCAGTGAATCTGCTGAATATGTACGATTACGATCCGAGGAAATTAAAGGATGAAGAAAATGTGGCCATTATAGTTAGCACACACGGCGAAGGCGAACCGCCAGACATGGCGGAAGATTTTTACAAGTTTGTAACCGGGAAACGGCTTCCGAAACTTGGAAACCTGCGTTTTTCAGTACTTGCTTTGGGCGATAAGTCATACCGGAACTTCTGCCAGACAGGCGAAGAAATTTATAACGCCATTAAAAAAAGCGGCGCATTTTCGGTAACACCGCTGGCGAAGTGCGATGTGAATTATGAAGTTCCAGCTGAAATCTGGATGAATAACTTTCTGCTGAATTTAACTCCTTCCGAAAACGGTTCCGGTGCTAAAACAGAAATTGCTATAACTCCCGGCATTAATGCCATTGCACCGCAGGCAGAGCAGTTCTCAAAAAAGAATCCATTTCCGGCCGTTGTGCTCGATAAGGTCAGAATCACCGGCCGCGATTCGGATAAGGAAGTTTATCATCTGGAACTTTCCCTCGAAGGTTCCGGACTGACCTACGAACCAGGAGATTCCGTCGGTATTTTTACGAAAAACCCGCCCGGGTTGGTTGAACAGATTATTCAGAAAACAGGCTATGGCCCGGAGAAAAAGATTTTGTTCAGTGAAGAGGATGAAGTATCACTAATCCATGCACTTACTTACCGTTTCGAGATTACAGTGGTAACTTTCGACATGTTGCAAAAGTATTATGAACAAACCCAAAACGAGGACCTTAAAAAGCTATTGAATGACGACAAAAAACTGGATGAATACTTGTATGGCAGCGATTTGCTCGATCTGCTTGAAGATTTTCCGTTCGCCTGGAATGTGAACAAACTTCTGGATATTCTCAGGCCACTACCTCCGCGTTTGTATTCCATTTCTTCAAGCATGGAACGGGTAGGCGAGGAGGTTCATATTACGGTTTCTGTTGTGAATTTCGAAAAGAAAAACCGGAAGCGTACCGGCGCATGTTCCTATAATCTGGCTGGTGAAATTGAAATTGAAGATGAAATTCCGGTTTACATAGAAAAAAACCCCGGGTTCAGGTTGCCGGCAAATGGCGCCAAAATGATAATGGTGGGCGCAGGGACAGGAATTGCTCCCTACCGGGCATTTATGCAGCATCGCGAAAGCATGGGAATAACCGGAAACACCTGGCTTTTCTTTGGCGACCGCAGGTTTAATTCCGACTTTTTATACCAGTCCG
>CAZCPH010000505.1:0-2752 GCA_964500105.1 uncultured Mariniphaga sp.
TTTTCCAAATACATGCTTAATTCTTTTAAGACTTTTTTGTCTGATTACCGGTAAAATAACATTTGGGAAAAGGTTTTGTTTAAGGGTGTTCATATCCAACTCAGAAAAACAGAATTGCAATAGCTATGAATCCATGAAAAAGTGGAGAGAATGTTCGGTAGTTTAATGAATCTCAGAAAAAATTCCCACAAATCTCCACATTTCTGCATGAATCACCATCGATTTCCATAAATCCCAATCAATCACCACCAATCCCCTTTTTCACTCCTCTTCCGGTTTCTCAATCCGTCCGTAATACGAAATGGCCTGGCGGTTGGTGCTTGTAGCATTCAGCGTGGAATAACCCATTTCTGAAACAAACAGGGAATAGGTGATGAAATCCATTTTGTTTTTTACTTCAAGGGTAATCCGGTATCCTTTGTCATCTTCTTCCACTTCATAGTTTTCAATGGGCAGGGAGAAATCGAAGGGTGAATTTCGGCTTCCGTACTCCACATGATAGGCTACGCCGTAAAAGGGCAAATAGGAAAAAACGGAATCGCCTTTTACTTCGGCTTCAAAAGTGTAACTCAGCTGAATGCTTCCGCCGCCCAGAGGCATAGCATGGGTTGGAATGAAGACGAAGGACTGATCCTGAATCATGCGTTTTACTTCTTCTTTTCTTTTTTCCTGACGTTCGGCACGGCGCTCTTTCCGGCTTCTATCCGGCTCCTGTGCAGACAGGTCGGGAAGAATTAATGCAATAAAAAGCGTAATTAAAATGAAATGTTTCATGGCTGTCGATTTTTTAATTGAATCAATAAACTTATTTTCGCTAAATCATTTCGCTGATCTGCAAAAATTGTTCCGGCGGATTGTACGAAGAAAATAAAAATTGGTTATGGCAGAAAAATATATTGGCGCTCACGTTAGCGCTGCAGGAGGAGTTGAAAATGCACCTGTGAATGCCCATGAAATAGGTGCAACAGCATTTGCCCTGTTTACCAAAAACCAGCGGCAATGGCAGGCAAAACCGCTGACGGAGGAAAGTATCAGCGCTTTTAAAACGAATTGCGAAAAATTTGGTTTTAAACCGCAGCAAATACTCCCTCACGACAGTTATCTGATTAATCTGGGACATCCGGAAAAAACTGCCCTGAAGAAATCGCGCGATGCTTTTCTGGATGAAATGCAGCGTTGCGAGCAACTGGGCCTCGACCGGCTTAACTTTCATCCGGGGAGCCATTTGAATCAAATTAGTGAGGACGAATGTCTGAGTCTGATTGCCGAATCCATTAATATTTCGCTGGAAAAAACGAATGGAGTGATTGCAGTTATTGAAAATACCGCCGGGCAGGGCACCAATCTCGGTTTTTCGTTTTATCAGCTAAAGAAAATCATCGACCAGGTGGAAGATAAAAGCAGGGTAGGAGTTTGCATTGACACTGCACATGCCTATTCTGCGGGCTACGATTTGAAAACCAAATCCGGCTTTGAAAATGTTTTTCAGGAATTTGCCGAAGTTATTGGTTTCGAATACCTGAAAGGAATGCACCTGAACGATTCCAAAAAAGATTTTGGTTCTAAGGTGGACCGGCACGACAGTCTGGGAAAAGGAACACTGGGACTGGAAGTTTTCGAATGTATTATGAATGACGACCGGTTTACCGGCATTCCGCTCATTCTTGAAACACCCAACGAAGAACTTTGGGCCGAAGAAATCAAACTTTTAAAAAGCCTGCAAAAATGAGTGAAACGGTTTATCTGAACAGAACTTTTCTTCCCAAAGAAAAAGCAACACTTTCGCCCGACGACCGCGGATTTATTTTTGCCGACGGTGTTTACGAAGTGATTAAATATTACAACGGAAAACCATTCCGGTATGTTGACCATCTGGAACGTCTTGAAAGAAGTTTAAAGGAAATTCAAATCGGATTTGCAGATTTGACGGGCCTGGAAGCGATTTTTTTCAGGTTGCTCGAAGCAAATAACCTGACCGGTGTGCATGCCGGAATTTACATCCAGATTACCCGCGGGGCAAATAAGCGGGTTCATCATTTCCCTGTCGGAATTCAGCCGACCATTTATGCTTTTGCTTTTTCACTCCCTTCGTTTACCGAAAATCTGGAAAAGGGGATTAAAGTAATAACCCGTGAAGATATCCGATGGTTGCGTTGCGACATTAAGTCGGTTGCGTTGCTGCCAAATACCATGCTTTACAATCAGGCGGTGGAGGCCGGGGCAGGTGAGTGCATCCTTATTCGCGACGGCAAAGTGACCGAAGCCACCCATTCCAGTGTGCTGGCTGTGAAAAACGGAACAGTTGTCACACATCCGCTTTCGAACCTGATTTTGCCCGGAATTACCCGGAAAATAATTCTGGAAATTTGTGCGGGAAATAGTATTCCGGTTGAAGAACGGGCCTTTTCGGAAAAAGAATTATACGAAATGGATGAACTGATGATTGCAGGCACCGGCAGTGAAATCACTCCGGTTATCCAGGTTAACGACATTCCGGTGGGAAACAAAAAACCGGGCGAAATGACCCGGTTTTTACAAAAAATATTTTTTGAGATGGTTTGATTTCCCTGCATTAGATAAGGATAGTTTTAAAAATTGGTTTGTTTTATATTTTTAAATATCAAGTCAAAATCCCTGTCGCGGTGAATTACTTGCATGGAGTTTTTCAGGGCATACCAGGCAATTAAACAGTCGTTGGATTTTCGAATGGTAATGCCTTTTTTACGTAGTGTTCGGTAAATTTCAGCGGCTC
>CAZCPH010000506.1:0-2747 GCA_964500105.1 uncultured Mariniphaga sp.
TAAAATTAAAATTCGTGTTATGCAAAATTCATTTGTAAAATCCCATGGTTTGGGAAACGATTATATTGTTTTAAATCAGAATGAAATTAGTTTTAAGCTCACCGAAGATGCCATCCGGAAAATCTGCGACGTGCATTTTGGCATCGGGTCCGACGGCATTCTGCTGAAAGTGCCCAGTTTCAATGCCCAGTTCGGATTGCGCATTTTGAATCCGGATGGTTCCGAAGCAGAAAAAAGCGGCAACGGACTGCGCATTTTTGCCAAATACCTTTATGATTATCAGTTTGCCAAATCGAGGAAGTTTACCATTGAAACCCTTGGAGGTTTGGTACAGGCGGAAATCATTCAGGAAAAGAACGGTAAGGCAAAAACCGTAAAAGTGGACATGGGGAAAGCCATTTTTTCCTCCCCTGAAATTCCGGTGAATTGCGAAAAAGAGGAGTGCATCGATGAAACGCTTCACCTGGAATACCGTGATTACCAAATAAACTGCGTTTCTGTTGGAAATCCGCATTGCGTGATATTAACCGATAATCTCGACGAGAAAGAAGTGAAAACCTTCGGTCCGCAAATTGAAACCAATCCGTTTTTTCCCAACCGCATTAATGTGCAGTTTGCCAAAGTGTTATCGCCAACAGAGGTGGAAGTGATGATTTGGGAACGTGGCGCCGGATGGACATTGGCATCGGGAAGTTCTTCGTGCGCGGTGGCTGCGGTTATCGTAAAGAAAGGTCTTACCCAACGCTGCCTTACCGTAAAAATGCCTGGTGGCGATTTGAAAATTGAAACCGATGAAGACTGGAACATGCGCATGACCGGTGAAGTGAGTGAAATCGCCAGCGGTTTTTTAAGCCGCGAACTGGTTGCTGAACTCACGTGATGCAACGGTTTTATTAATTCTCCACTAAATATCAGTCGGTTATTTAGAATAATTCCAAAAAATAATTCCCAAGTTGTACATTTGTATTGAACCAAAAGGATGAGAGATATGGCAGAAAAATATATCCCGTTTTCAAAAAAGGAAATCGAAAACATAATTGAGAAATATCCCACACCGTTTCATATTTACGATGAAAAGGCAATCCGAGAAAATGCCCGCCGGTTTAAAAAGGCGTTTGAATGGAACACCGGATTTAAGGAATATTTTGCCGTGAAAGCTACGCCAAATCCTTACCTGATGAAGATTTTGCGGGAAGAAGGGTTTGGAGCCGACTGCAGCTCTGAAGCAGAACTGGAACTGGTGAAACGTGTGGGTTTGAGTGGCGATGAAATTATGCTGACATCAAACGATACACCGGCTTCGGAGTTTCGTGCAGCAAAAGAGTTAGGTGCCATCATCAACCTCGACGATATTTCACACATCGAATACCTGGAGAAAAACGTAGGCCTGCCCGAAACTGTTTGTATGCGTTATAACCCGGGCGACCTGAAACAGGGAAACCTGATTATTGGCCATCCCGAAGAAGCCAAGTACGGTTTTACGCACGAGCAGATTATTGAAGGTTACCGCATTTTGAAGAGCAAAGGAGTGAAGCAGTTTGGGGTGCATACCATGGTGGCTTCCAACGAACTCGACCCCGATTATTTTATTGAAACAGCAGAATTGCTTTTTAATCTCATTGTTGAAGTAAATGAAAAGGCCGGCGTGAAAATCAGTTTTGCCAATCTGGGCGGTGGTGTAGGCATTCCTTACAAACCGGAAGAAAAGGCGGTTGATTTGGAATATGTGAGTGCCGGAATTCAAAAATTGTACGAAGAAAGAATTGAAGCAAACGGTCTGGCACCACTGAAAATATTTTTTGAACTGGGACGTGCCATTACCGGACCATACGGATATCTGGTTTCTAAGGTACTTCACATGAAAAATACCTACAAACAATTTGCCGGCCTCGATGCCAGCATGGTGAATTTGATGCGACCCGGAATGTACGGCGCTTATCACCACATTACCGTGTTGGGAAAAGAAAACGAACCGCACAACCAAAAATACGATGTAACCGGTTCGCTCTGCGAAAACAACGACAAGTTTGCCATAGACCGCATGCTTCCCGAAATGGAACCCGGTGATATAGTAGTCATTCACGATGCCGGTGCGCATGGTCACGCCATGGGATTTAACTACAATGGTAAGCTAAAATCGGCAGAATTGCTGCTGCGCGAAAATGGTGAAGTGGTGCAAATCCGGCGCCCGGAAAACGTAGAGGACTATTTTGCCACCCTCGATTTTGGCGGTCTGAAGGATTTTGATGTGTGAGAATTAAAGAAATAATATATTCAAGGTCGGGCTTTTTACCCGGCCTTTTTTGTAATTTCGAATTATGAAAATTGGGTTCGATGCAAAACGGGCATTCCTCAACTCCTCCGGATTGGGTAACTACAGCCGGAATACGCTGAATGCACTTTTCCGGTTTTTCCCGGAAAACGAGTATATCTTATTCACACCGGAAATAAGAGACAGGCTTTTCGACAATTACAACCGGTTTAAAGTGGTTTCGCCGCAAAACCGAATTGCCAAAAAAATGAAATCGCTCTGGCGAAGTCTGTTTTTGGTTCCTCAGTTAAAAAAGCACGAAATTGAGCTGTTTCACGGGTTGAGCAATGAACTGCCAAAAGGAATTCACAAAAGCGGAATTCCTTCGGTGGCTACCATTCACGACCTGATTTTTATGCGTTACCCGGAGTTTTACAAACCGCTCGACCGGAAAATCTATTTCAAAAAGGTGAAATATGCCTGTCATTCAGCCGAT
>CAZCPH010000507.1:0-2736 GCA_964500105.1 uncultured Mariniphaga sp.
ATCGTACAAAAACGGTGACTCAGGGCTCCAGAGTTTTGCATCGGGAACGGCTACCAGCACCTCCTGTCCGGCAGCTGCTTTTCCTGTACCAACAACATTCCCGTTTTCCAAAACTTTTACTTCGATAATGTCAGAAGAAACAGTACCCTCTGTGGCAGCCAGAACTGAAACATTCCCGCCATCGATATTGGGGACGGTTTTCAAATGCGAAATGTGTACTTTTTCAACCGGTTCAATCCAAACCGTTTGCCAGATGCCGGTAACCGGCGTGTACCAGATTCCGTGCGGATCATTCACCTGCTTGCCACGTGGCTGAAAGCCTCTGTCGGTGGGATCCCAAACTTTCACCACCAGATTCTGGTTGCCGCTTTTATTTAAAAACGGAGTAATATCAAAACTGAAAGGTGTATATCCGCCCTGGTGCGAACCCACTTTTATGTCGTTCACCCACACATCGGCTTTCCAGTCAACCGCGCCAAAGTTCAGCACTACGTTTTTGTTTTTCCAGGCCGATGGCACGGTGAACGTACGTTGATAGCACAATTCGTGATTCTCTCCCACCCTTTTCTGGACGCCTGAAAGACTCGATTCGATGGCGTAAGGAACCAGAATTTTCCCATCGAAAGCAGAAGGCATATTGCCTCCGCGTTCCAAAATGGCATAATCCCATAACCCGTTCAGGTTTAACCACTGGTCGCGCACAAGTTGCGGGCGCGGATAGTCGGGCAACGGATTGGCCATATCAATTTCTTCGGCCCATTGGGTTTTAATTCTATCACCGGCAGGTTGCCATGACTGGGCGGTTGCAGCACATAAAATTGCAAAAAGGAAAATGGATGTAAATAATTTCTTCATGGTTAAAAGTATATTTTTTCAAAAAAAGTGAATGAGTGATAAAAATACAATCATTTGTTTGGGATTTGGGTATTAGACATCATATTTTTTGATTTTTTGCACAAGCAGTTGTGGGAATTACTTAAAATTGAAACTTTACCGCCACAGCAATTGATCTTGTCCAAATGGTTGCTCTGCTGCCGATAACAAAATGGCCGACCTGCCTGCAATAGTCAACGAAGTTTTTATCAGAACGTAAATATCAACGCGTTAAATTCAATGTTATCAATTTTCGGAATTCCTTTTTTTGGCGCTGTAAAACCATTTAAATCACTACGTTTGCACACTTTTTAAAAAGAAGGAAAGGTAAATCAGGTTTATATCAATTAATTCGGATGATTACAGTTGCAAATTTAAAGATACAGTTTGGGAAAAGAGTGCTGTTTCAGGATGTAAACCTGAAATTTACCGCGGGAAACTGCTACGGTATTATTGGTGCAAACGGGGCAGGAAAATCTACATTTTTAAAAGCCATTTCAGGAGAAATTGACGCCACGTCAGGCCAAATCGCATTGGGTTCTGGTGAACGGCTTTCAGTATTGAGCCAGGACCATTTTGCCTTTGATGAAGATCTGGTAATTCATGCCGTGATGAAAGGCCACTCAAAGCTTTGGGAAATCATACAGGAGAAGGAAATGTTGTATTCCAAAACCGATTTTACGGAAGAAGATGGAATGAAGGCTGCAGACCTCGAACAAAAATTTGGAGAAATGGATGGCTGGAATGCCGAAAGCGATGCCGCAATTTTGTTAAGCAATCTGGGAATTAGTGAGGAATTTCATTACACGCTGATGAAAGACATGAGCGGAAAACAGAAGGTGCGGATTTTACTGGCCCAGGCGCTTTTCGGAAAACCGGACAACCTGCTGCTCGATGAACCCACAAACGATCTCGACCTGGAAACTGTTTCGTGGCTTGAGAATTACCTTTCAGATTATGAAAACACCGTGCTGGTGGTTTCTCACGACCGTCACTTTCTGGATGCCATCAGCACACATACCGTTGATATTGATTATGGAAAAATAAAATTGTTTGCCGGGAATTACAGTTTCTGGTACCAGAGCAGTCAGTTGGCGCTGCGGCAGCAAAAAGCACAGAACAAAAAAGCAGAAGAGAAAAAGGCCGAACTACAGGAGTTCATTTCACGGTTTAGCGCAAACGTAAAAAAATCGAAGCAGGCCACCAGCCGCAAAAAAATGATTGAGAAGCTTAACATTGAAGATATTGAGCCATCAACACGAAAATACCCCGGCATCATTTTCACTCCGGAACGTGAAGCCGGCGATAAAATTCTCGATGTTCACGGTTTAAGCGCCAGCATGGATGGCACTGTGCTTTTTAAAGATGTGGAATTTGTGGCAAACAAAGGAGATAAAATCATTTTTCTGTCGAAAGATCCGCGGGCTATGACGGTCTTTTTCGAAATCATCAACGGAAATCAACAAGCCGATTCAGGAACATTTCAATGGGGGCAAACCATTACATCAGCCTATTTACCTTTGGATAATTCTGATTTTTTCCGAAGCGAATTGAGCCTTTTCGACTGGTTTTGCCAGTTTACAACCGATACCACTGATTTTTACGTGATGAGCTACCTTGGAAAAATGTTATTTGCCCGCGAAGAGGTTCATAAAAAAGTGGAAGTATTGTCGGGTGGTGAAAAAATGCGCTGCATGATTTCAAAAATGATGTTGCTGAATCCAAATGTTTTAATCCTCGACACGCCAACCAATCACCTCGACTTGGAATCGATTCAGGCATTTAACAACAACCTGGTAAAATATTCGGGAAATATTTTCATGTCGTCGCACGACCACGAATTTATACAATCCACCTGCAACC
>CAZCPH010000508.1:0-2734 GCA_964500105.1 uncultured Mariniphaga sp.
GTCCTTTGCCAGCCCATCAAACTCCGGAGAAGCTAAAATCTGCGATTTCTCATTGAGTATTTCCTTTTCCTGTTTCTCCTGTTTATCAATCTCTTTCTTCAAATCAGCCAATTGCTTATCCAGATTCTGCTTCCCACCATACCAGTTTCTGATTGTTGCCAACAGTTGCAAATCCGGAATTTCACCGCGCTTTTCCTTAATCAGCGTTTCAAGTTGTTGTTTTTCAGCTTTCAGCTCTTCGAGTTGCTGAATGGTCTCATTTAAAATCTTTTTGCCATTTTTTAAGCGCACCTCCTCTTCGGCAATGGTTTTTTCCAACGTTTTCATCTGCATCAGCCGTGTCAGTTCATCGGCTTTCTTTTTTAGCTCTTCCCGCTTTTCATAGGCGGGCTTTATGGCTTCAAGCAGTTTTTCGAGCCGTTCAATTTCAACCACTTCTGCTTTTAACTTTTCACTGTCGATACGTATCTGCTTTTCCCGATCCTGCTGTTTTTTTCGGGTTTCCTGCAACGAAACCAGCAATTGCTTAAACCGGAGTACACACTGCTCGTACCTTAAAATTCTCTTTTCCAGTGCCTGAAATTCAGGTCCCTGTTCCTGAAGCTTTTTCTGTTCCTTTTCGGCATCAGCCTTTTTTTGCATCAGCTCCTGCAACTTCCGAAGTTGTTCTTCTTTTTTCTGATTTTCAGTAAGTTTATCGGTCTGCTCTTTTATCTCCTCTTCCAGCCTGTTCAGCTGATCCTGATAAACATCCAGCTGTTCGGGATCGACTGCTCCAAGCTGTTGCAATTGTCCTTCCACAAGTTGTTTCTCAGCATTATTTTTTGACTCCAGAGATGTAACTTTGTAATAAAACTCGTACTTCCCGAGGTTAAAAAGTTCTTTCATCATTTGGGTACGGTCTTTATTGCCCAGCTGCAGAAATTCCTGAAACTTTCCCTGCGGAATAATGATGGTGCGTTTAAAGTTCTCGTAACTCAATCCGATAGCTTGCTCCAGTTCTTCAACTCCAATAGAACGCCAATCGCTGCCTTCTTTTTTATAGGCAGAACGGTAGAGTGTTTTTACCTCTTCAAATTTTTTGCTGTTGCGCTTACCTTTTACAACTGCCCTGTATGCAGATTGATCTTTCCCGGTTTCAAAAATAAAATCGATGAGCAGTTCATTCGACTTCAGGTTCATCATATTGTAATACCGGTTGTCGCCCGCAAGATTCAGTCGGTCGGTGCGGCCGTAAACGGCAAAAGTTATGGCTTCCAGAATGGAAGATTTTCCACTTCCAACCGGACCAAAAATACCAAACAGACTGGCGCCGGTAAGTTTTGTAAAATCGATAGTCTGTTTTTCCTGGTATGAATACAGGCCTTGAATGGTTAATTGTACAGGTATCATAATATTTCTTTTCACCACGGATTACTCAGATGAACACAGATTATTTTTTTCTCTGTGTTAATCTGCGCTATCTGTGGTCTATTCTCTTTTTCAACACGGATTACACGGATGAACACAGATTTATTTTTCTCTGTGAAAATCTGTGCTATCTGTGGTTATTTTTTATTTACATAATTATTCGTTTAACTCCTTTTTTCATATCAGTTACGTTGAAGTTCATTAGTAACCCTAATTTACGATCTGATAATTTTAAATATGTCATAGTTTGCGCCTGATGAATCGGAGCAATTTCTTCAACAGCTTTTAACTCAACAATCACAACATCTTCAACAAGTAAATCAATGCGGTATCCGGCATCCAATTTAACTTCTTCATATACCACCGGCAATGGCTTTTGACGTTCTACCTTAAAACCTTTTTTCAGAAGTTCATATTCCAGGCAAACCTCGTATGCTGATTCAAGCAAACCTGGTCCAAGAGCTGAATGTACTTTGTAAGCCGCACCAATAATTTCATAAGTAATTTGATTAAGCTTTTCCATTTTAAAATATTTTATTATTCGTATTTTACCACAGATTACTCAGATGAACACAGATTTAATTCTTTTTCTCTGTGAAAATCTGTACTATCTGTGGTTTTTATTCCTCTGCCAGAATTTCCTTAAACAGGCTCATTAAATCTTCTCCAGGCTCCTGACCTTTCTCGTGTTTGAAATAATCGCGGAAAAGATCTTCCATACTTTGGGTCAGGTCGATTTGCTTTTTCTGACTGGTTATAAAACTTTCTGCATCAGAAACTTCAGGAATAACTGCCACAATTCCCTGATGGACGGCATTCAACTCTCTTCGCTCCATCGCGGTCAGAAAAGTTTCTGTCACCAGCGTCAGTTCAACCAACGCATCCCGGTTTTCGGCCAGCCATTGCAATGCTTCTTCCATTCCTTCGGCACGTTTTCTCAACAAACGCTTTCCACTGGTGAGTTCTACCTCTTTTACCCTGGCAATTGCGCCCGGTTCCGCATCAACAATCAGCACATATTTTTTCTGATTTGCTTCGGCAAAACTGTAGGAAAGCGGGCTGCCGCAGTAATACACAGGACCTGGATTTGAATCCACCCGGTGCATCCGATGCAGGTGGCCCAAAGCTGTGTACTGAATTTGCTTTGGAATATTGCCGGTGTAAACCGCCTGCGCACCGCCCACGTGTAAAATGGGCTTTTCGTCCTCCGGTTCTTCCGGCAGTTCATCGCCTCTTTTAACCATAAAAAGATGGCTGACAAATACATTGACACCTTTTTCATCGCAAAACCGGCCGGCCAGTTTTTGCCATTTCTCCTGAAGGA
>CAZCPH010000509.1:0-2730 GCA_964500105.1 uncultured Mariniphaga sp.
CTATCTTGACAACGCTAATCCGCGGATGGCTCATCCTCATTACTGGCTGGGTTATGTGAGCATTGGCAACACCCAACCTCTTTTCAGAAGTTACGATTTCTATTTCTTTGGTCTTTTAATGCTGGCGCTTGCCGGCATTGCTGCAGATCAGTTCATCAGGCTAAAAAGGACGCCGAAAAAATAAGTGAATCAGAATGTGTATTTTTCGTAACGACCTGAATGTTTTCGATGAACACAAGACAAAAGCGTTTTTAAAAATGTGTGGTTTTCAAGCTTAACGCTTTTATTTTGATGTTTTCAGCTTTTTAAAAGAACGATTTCAGAATGTGTAGCAATCAAGTTTAACGAATCAAATGGTTCAGAATATAAACCGGGTTTTTCTTAAAACTGCTTTTGCGTCTTTTGCATAAAATCCGTTTCTGTCTATTATTGCTGAGAGATGTTTCTGCGCGACTTCCTTCTGGTCGGTTCTGAGATAACACAAAGCCCTGTACCATTCAGCTTCTTCAACAAACATATTGTCGCCGTGTTTAATCACTGCAGAATATTCCGGAATAGCCTCCTCAAAACGTTCAAGGTTTTGTAAACTGGCAGCTTTGTAAAACTGGAAAACAAACTTTTCCTCATTCTCATTTATTGCTTTTTCGTAGAGTTGGAGGGCCTTTTCGTATTCTCCACCGGCAAAATAGCTGTTTGCCTGTTGCAAAAATCCCAAATCGGCATTCACCGACCTTTGCGGTGCCCACTCTGGCTGCTGGTAAAATTCGTTGTAGGTTTGGTCTGTATTTCGAAAATCATTTTTGAAAATACCGCCTATTGCAAACAACAGTACAACAACGGCTACCCCCGCTCTCCACCAGTTCATGTGCTCAACCGGGGTATCGGGTATCAGCGATTTGATTTCCTTGTTCTTAACTTCGTTCTGCACGTTTTTCAGCTGATCGCGAAGTGACAGGATTTCCTTTTCACCAATTGCATAATCTACATTTCTACGCAAAGCGACCTCCGCTTTTAAATCGGTATTTTCTTTCAACTCGGACTGAAACAACTCCAGCTCCTCTCCTTCCAGTGTTCCCGCCAGGAACTCTTCAATCTGATTCTCGCTTACATTCCAGGAAGTTTCAGTTTCCATCAGATGAGAAATTTCGTTTCTCAGGTTCATCACATCAAGTTCGAGAAGTGCATTTTCCAGTTCGCGATGAATGGCAACTTCCCGCTGAAGAATGCTGTTCACGGCAAGTTCCTGCTCAAATCTTTCCAATTCTTTGCCGGTTAACTCGCCACATAAATACCGGTCAATTTCCTCAGAAGAACACTTTTCCCGAACAGACTCAGACACTTTACCGAGTGTTTCTCTCAGATTTAAAATGTCTTTTTCGAGAAGTGCCTCGTCCAGGCCTTCCAGTTCAAAATCAAAGTCATCAAAATCTTCTGATTCGGTTTCTGCTTCAAAACCGGGGATTTTCTGTTCCCTGAAAAATTCGTGAATGTTTTCGTTGGATACCAGCTCGTGCTGATAAATGTGCGCTTTGGGCAACGAATCGTAATACTTAATCAACTCTTCAGGCGGTAGTGTTTCTGAGATTTGCTGTATGTTTTCAAAACCGTCCAAAAGATTGAAAGGGGTGTTTCCGTTTTCGGATAGTTTTGAAACATTTTCTAATTTAGCCCGAAGGGTTAGGACATCTTTTTCAAGAATTGCCGATTGCACTTCTTCTTCGAATCTTACTTCCTCACTCAGCTCCATATTGCCCGTGAGTTCAGTTTCAAATTCTTTCCTTTCCTGATGGTTGAGGCGGTCCATTAAATAATCCTCAATCCAATCATAGTGTTTTGTTTTAGGTATCATCTTCAAGTATTTTTTTAAATTCTGTATCCTGCTTTATTCTGCTAATCAAAAGTTCTTTACACTTGAACTTTCTTTTCTTTGCGTACTTTTCGCCTTTGTAGCCCATTATCCGCGCAATTTCGGTAAGCGGGACCTTCTCGAAAAATAACTGCAAAAGTTTTTGGCAATCGGTACTCAGGGTTTTAAAATGTTTCTGGTATAAACCATACTTTTCATTTTTCTCCATTAACTCCACCAGACTGTCATCATAAATGTCTTCCTGGAACGGTAATGTATCATTTATCTTTTCCTGCTCTATTCGCCGCTTTTCGAGCTGTTTTAACCACAAAAACCGGCAAACCGAAAAAAGATATCCCTGAAAAGAACTCGTCTCGAAAACCAAATCGTTTTCCTTCAACTTACGGTAGATGACAATTATCGCCTCCTGAAAAATGTCGTTTGCATCATCTTCATTACCACTGTTTTTCTTTATAAATAAATTAACCTGGTAATAGAACTGTTTGTAAATGTACTGCAGAATTAAGTTATCATGCCTTAATATCCCTTTCAGGATTTGATCATCACTGTAATTTTTCATGTCCGTCTATTATAATATTCGCTAAAATTAAAAAAGGTAACCCTCATTTTTCGAAAAAGTGATTTTTTTTTTGCACCAGTTCAGAATAAATACTCAAAAAGTGCTATAATACAATCACTTGCATAAAAATATAAAAATACTTGTATTTTAGATATTCAAGAATGTTTTACGTCATTTTTCCGAAAAAAAAATTTACAAACGACATCTGTTTCTTCTGACAAATTGACATCAAAACACAAAGAAATCAGACAATTTTAGAAAATAGTGTATTTTTTCAGAATTTAGGGGTAACCTTTTTGTGAAA
>CAZCPH010000510.1:0-969 GCA_964500105.1 uncultured Mariniphaga sp.
GTCGAAAACTTCCCAATAAAAACAGTCTTTGCCGAGATTTGAAATCAGATTCTTATTCATTTCTCTGAGCTCGTCTTTGTCAATTTCATCAAATTTGCTCTCGGGTCCTGAATGAATTAAATCGACCGATTCAAGTTCTAATGCCGTCCGATATAATTCTGATAATGCTTTATGAGATTCCTTGTAAAATGTCTCTTGGTTTAAACCACCATTTTCTAACAACGTCACAAAATGTCGAGCAGCATTTAAGAAGTCAGTCGTTGATTTCTTATTCAGCATTTCGGTTATTTCGGTCGACAGTTGTTTCATCGTCTTTTTATATTGTGGCTAACGTATGTGCAAGCCAACAAGTTGGGTTATTTCTCTATTGTCAGGTTGGGATACACCGCCCAAAAGGGTGTGCAACCCAACTTTTTTGCTAAAGTAGTTCATCCATCGGATTTTTTTAATTATAAAATCATGCTCCAGAACATCTTGGCAACTAATATATGTATATTCTTGTCTTCAAACATCTAAAATTAAAAGTTTTTTGACACGTAATAAAGTTGTATCATCCATCCCACCGGTAGGCGGTAAAAAAAATCCACCAGCTGGCGGACACATTAATTTTTACCCTTCCTGGTATTTCCCGGGGAGGGTATTTTTTTGCGGTTTTCACTTTTTCTCCTGGGGAATGGTTTTTCTTTTCCTTACCTATTGTTTATTTCCTACTAAAAAAATGTAACTCTGTAACCAATACGCAAAAGGGCTAAAAAAGAAAAAGTTACACGGTTACATTTTGTTTTTGCCTTTTGTGCCGGTTACACTTTTTTTGTAACCGCAGCAAAACCAGGAATTCGGTTACATTTTTTTAAACGGCTGGTTACAACACTAAAATTGTGAATGTAACTTTTTAACGATTTGAAATTCACCAAAATAAAATCTACAAACTGTCTGGTTACGGAGTTACAGAAATTTGGTGTAAAAATT
>CAZCPH010000510.1:979-2721 GCA_964500105.1 uncultured Mariniphaga sp.
TTCAGCAAGTGATCCGCCAGTAGACAGACACCAGATGAACGAAAAAATCTCCTTTGTGATACTGTTTTAGCAAAATAATACTATTTTAGCAATGCTTTCATTCTGCCTTTGCTTAAACCATTTAAACAAATGAGACAGCAGCCGCCGCAAAAATTCACTGTAAGCATTCCGGTAAAACCCTATGTGAAAAGATTTTTAGAGATTAACTACGGGGCGCCGGTTGACTTTTCGGAAAACCTCGCATCCAATAAATTTTTCCGGGGATTATTGCGTAAACCTGATACTTCGAGAGATAAGCAATATGAAGCGTTTTGTACCTACACGGAAGTCGTGGAAGTTGTAATTTCGGAGCATGATTTCTACAGGTACGGCTGGGAGCTTACGAAAACCAATATTGTTGCTTTCGGAAAGTACTACGAGGACAGGGCAAAGATGTTGATGCGAAACGTAGTTGGGGTCAACCACGGATTAGGCATTCCGATTAACAAATCGATTGAACGGTTCCAGGAACGGTTTAAGTTTGACGAGGATGTGTGGAGATATGAAGCCATTAAGAAGGACTTTTACCGGAATGGTCAGGTGGAAGTGGTGGATTTTGAGAACGAAATTTTCCTTAAAATAGAAAAAATAGTTTTGCGCAGTTTGTATGATTTAGGGACAGTTAGTAAACAACTTTATAAACAATATGAAACAGCTTAACAAACCGGCTGACAATATGGGTGGTCTCATAAAAATCTGGGCCGTTCCGTCGGGTACTTTTTCGGTAAACGGAAAAACCGTTACCTTTTCTTCAACAACCGGCATTTATGAAATTTACTGTTCTCCAGATAGCCAACAACACAGCGAACCGCCCGAGCGCACCGATGCCGGACTGGTGTACAACACCGAAGTTTCGGGCTTTTCGCCCGGAGACAGCAAAGAAGCACGCGAGGCATTTACCAATATGGACGGAAGAAAGTTTGTGGCCGTTTTTATTGACGGCAACGGCAACTACCGGTTGGCCGGGGGCATGTTTTCTCCCCTTCGGTTTTATGCCAGCTTCAGCACCGGCCGCAATACCGCCGATCGTGCCGGTCACGAAATTTTGTTTGCCGGGCTCACCCTGGAAAAGGCTTTGGCCATAAATAATCCATTTTAAAAACAGGCTGAAAACCCTGTAAATACAACCATTTTAGGCAGTTTCTGTCCTTGAAACCGCCTTTTTTTGTGCCCTAATTTGCCGGTAAAAGCGCAAATTATGGCAACACATACAATAGTTATTGACGGTTATATTGGCGGGTTTGGGTATTCCAAACAGTTTGTACGCAGCCAGATGGACGGCCACAAGAAAGATACGGTAACCGTTAAAATATCAAGCCTGGGCGGATCGGTTGACCACGCTCTTTCCATTTTCGACCAGTTTAAGGAACACGGCAATGTTACTGCTGAGCTTTCGGCATTTGTAGCCAGCGCCGCTACCTTAATCAGTTTGGGCGCAAAAAAAGTTCGCATGAACGAAAATTCGTTCTACCTCATTCATAAACCCATGAACTGGGTGGACGAATGGGATACCATGAACGAAGACGACATTGAAGCCCTGATTGAAAAACTGGAAAAACAAAAAAAGGAGCTGGCCAAAATTACCCTTCAAATGGCTAAAATGTATGTGCGCAAAACCGGCAAAACCCTCGAAGAAATTATCAACCTGATGAAAGACAATACCTGGCTGAACGCCGAAGAAGCGTTGGAGTGGGGATTTGTTG
>CAZCPH010000511.1:0-2713 GCA_964500105.1 uncultured Mariniphaga sp.
ATGTTTTTTGCCCTGTTTGTTCAGGCACAGGGTACAAGACTTTTACGGCAGCCAACGCTGAATGAAAACCAAATTGCCTACACTTATGGTGGCGACATCTGGATTACCAATCTCGCCAATAATCAGACCCGGCGGTTAACAAGCACGGGGGCGGTGGAAAGCAATCCTCATTTTTCTCCCGACGGAAAAACAATTGCCTTTTCTTCCAACCGTTCAGGTACAGCATCTGTTTATACGGTTCCCGTGGAAGGAGGAATGCCAGCGCGGCTGACCTGGTACCCTTCGGCAGCAACGGTTTGCGGATGGACACCCGACGGTGAACAAATTCTATATACTTCGGCACGGGAAACAGCTCCAACCGGTTTTGGCAGGTTGTGGACGGTTTCAAAAGACGGTGGTCCTTCGAAACTTTTAACCGAACAATGGGGAGCCGATGGTTCATTTTCCCCAAACGGGAAAAGGATTGTTATCGACCGTGTTTCGCGCTGGGATGAGGAATGGCGTGCTTATCGGGGCGGACAAAATACACCACTTGTTATTTTAAATCTTGAAGACTGGTCAGAAGAACTACTTCCAAATGATAAAACAACCGACATTCAACCTTTGTGGCTGGGAGAAACCATTTATTTCATTTCAGATCGTGACTGGGTGGCCAACATCTGGTCCTATTCCCCGTCAACAAAGGAATTAAAACAACTGACCAACTTTACCGGTTCCGATATAAAATGGCTGACCGGACACGGAAACCAACTGGCGTTTGAGCGGGATGGATTGCTGCAACTGATGAATCTAACTACCAATCAAATACAGCAATTGAATATCACGATAACCGGTGATTTTCCCTGGGCTGATGTTCAATGGGAGGATGTGAGCCAGAATGCCCGTTCTGTTTCTCTCTCGCCCACCGGAAAAAGGGCTGTGATGGAAGCGCGCGGCGAGATATTCACAGTGCCGGTGGAACATGGAGATGTACGAAACCTGACCAATTCCTCGGATGCTGCCGACCGAGTGCCTGTTTGGTCGCCGGAAGGAGATAAAATAGCCTGGTTTTCAGATAAAGGAGATGACGGCTATTCCCTGATGATTGGCTCTCAGGATGGATTAAAAGAACCGGAAAGTATTTCCATAGGTGAATCGAAAATGGCCTGGGAGCCGGGTTGGTCGCCCGACGGGAAATTCCTTTCATTCACCGACAATAAGGCCCGTATCCGGGTGGTTGATATGGAGAAAAAAACCATTGAAACCATTGATGTGGCAGGCAATAATACCGAAAGGGGTTCCATGGGATTAACCTGGTCGCCCGATTCCAAATGGCTGGCTTATGCCAAAACAGGCGCAAACAATTTCAGAAGGATTATGATTTGGTCGCAGTCTGCCAATGAAACATTTGCCGTTACCAATGCATTTGCCGATGCTTTTTCGCCGGCCTGGGACCGAAACAGAAAACAACTCTATTTTCTGGCAACCACAGAACTTGCCCTGGGGTCGGGATGGGCAAACACCAGTGCCATGACGGCCAACCCGGATTATGGTGTTTACGTAATTAATCTTCAGAAAGATGAAAGTTCGCCCTTCAAATTAAGAAGTGATGAGGAAGAAATAACCAAAAAGGAAAATGGTAAGGAAGATTCAGAAAAGAATGATAAAGACAAGGACAAAAAGAAAGAAGATAAGAAGGAGGAAGCTGATCCGGAAAAGGAAAATATAAAGGTTGATTTTGAAGATATTGAACGGCGGATTTTGTCTATGCCTATGCCAAAACGAGCATACCGTTTTTTGGTTGCAGGACCTGAAGGAACAGCGTTTATCGGGGAAAATGTTCCCAATTCTCCCGGTTATTCTATCCAAAAATTTACATTGAAGGAGCGTAAAGCAGAATCGTGGTTAGATGGTGCAGGTCAGGTTTCTGTTTCTGCCGATGGAAAAAAAATGATTGCCAGGGTTGGTGGTGCCTGGAAGGTGATGGATACTTCAAAACCATCGGGAAAAGATGGAGATAACCTGAAAGTGAACCTGAAAATGCAACTTGACCGCTCAAAAGAGTGGCAGCAGATTTTTATTGAAGCCTGGCGCTACGAACGGGATTATTTTTACGATCCCGGAATGCATGGCCGCGATTGGGATGATGTCTATGAACGCTACAATCCGCTTGTTCCGCACATTAAACACCGTGCCGATTTGACTTATATTCTCGACCAGGTGAATGGTGAAATGTCTGTAGGTCATAGTTTTGTGTTTGGCGGCGATTATCCGAAAACCGAGAGCAACCAGGTGGGATTGCCTGGCGCCGATTTGGTGGCCGATAATAATTACTGGAAAATTTCAAGGATTTACACCACTGAAAGCTGGAATCCGGAACTTTCAGGACCTTTGGATGAACCTGGGTTGAAAGTGAAAACCGGCAACTACATTGTTGGTGTCAACGGAACTGAAATGACGGCTGATGATGATCCTTACCGGCTGTTCGATGGGACTGCCGATGTTCAAACGGTATTGCATGTGAATGACAAACCGGAATTTAAAAGTGCCTGGACGGTGACAGTAAAACCTGTTCGCAGTGAGAATGCCCTTCGTCTGCGGGCGTGGGTTGAAGATAACCGGCGGATGGTGGATAAGCTTTCGGATGGAAAACTTGCGTATGTCTGGGTACCAAATACGAGCGGTGCAGGTTTCGTTTCATTCAACAGGTATTTCTTTGCGCAGCAGGACAAGA
>CAZCPH010000512.1:0-2703 GCA_964500105.1 uncultured Mariniphaga sp.
GTTTCTTGATTCTGAAATTGGAGAAAGTGTAGCCAACGTTATGCGTTACTGGGACCGGGACACAATCAAATAATCCGGTTTTTAAAACTTCTGCTAAATAATTTCGACAATCGGTCTGCAAATGACAGTTTTCTATTATTTTTAACGTTTCAAACAAAAAGTTGAATTTATCTGTAAAAACAAACAATAAAAAATAATTATGAAAACGATGCAAAACAGAAGAGATTTTCTGAGGATTTCGGGAGCAGGCGCACTTGGAGTGATGGCATTAGGCCCGCTTGCCTGCTCGCAGGGTGCAACAGTTGACCGTAAAAGTTTTGGAGTAGGACTGCAGCTTTACACCATTCGCGATGCCATGGCGGCCGACGTAAAAGGCTCGTTGCAAAAACTTTCGGACATGGGTTACAAAAACCTTGAGCTTGCCGATTATTCAAATGGAAAGTTTTATGGTTTCACTCCCAAAGAGTTCAAAAAAATGGTGAACGACATGGGCATGGAAATTATCAGTAGCCATACCAGTGTTGAAGCCGAAGGAATTACCACCGAAAGTGCTCAGAAAATGGCCGACGACCACGCCGAACTGGGTGTAAAATACTGCGTTCAGCCGTGGGTAGAAGAGGTTGACCGCCATGTTGAGTTCTACAAAAGAATGGTTGGCGAATGGAACGAAGTTGGCCGTATAATGAAGAGTGTTGGTATTCAGTTTGGTTACCACAACCACAACTTCGAGTTTGCCAACCTGGATGGAATAGTTCCCTACTACGATATTTTTATGCCCGAAATGGACCCGGATTTAATTACCATGGAAATTGACTTTTACTGGGTAACCAAAGCCGGACAAGACCCTGTGGAAATGTTTAACCGTTATCCGGGAAGATTCCAGCTTTTCCATTTTAAAGATATGTTTACGCAGCAAGCGCCTTATTTCGACATCGTTAAAGACGACATTGCGCCGGTTGGAGCCGGAGTAATCGATTTTAAACGAATTATGGCTGCCGCCGATGTTGCCGGAATGAAATACCACTTTGTGGAAGACGACAACCAGGGCAACGGAAAACCTTTCGAAGCGCTGGAAACCAGTATCAGTAACCTTACTACCGATATTTTGAAAAAAGCTTAAAAAGTTTTTGCCGTTGACAAAAAAAAGGCCTGGTACTCTTTCGTTTACCAGGCCTTTTCTTTTTTCGCAACGTTCGCTTTTTTTTCAAAAATTAATCATCGCTTTAATTGCACCATCTTTGTATCCTTCAACAATATCGAAGGCAGTGGCCGTTTCGTCGAGCGAAAAATGATGGGTAACCATTTTTTCCACATCGGCTTTTCCGCTAATAACCAAATCAATGGCTTCTTCAACGCAGTGATTCTGGCGCCGTACATTTATAATGGTTAGCTCTTTCCTGCGCATTAAATCCATGTCGAAAGTATATTGTGCCGATGGTGGAATTCCCACCAAAACCAGTTTACCCCCCGGTTTGAGAACTTTTACGGCATTGGTAACTGCATCCTGCTCTCCGCTGGCATCAAAAGCAACATCAACCAGCAATTCTTCCTGTTTTTGCACTTCCGCCTCAACATCCTGCTTTTCAGGGTTAATAAAATACTGTGCACCAATTTCCTTTGCCTTATTCAAACGGTAATCAAGGGGTTCTACCATTCCAACATTTTTTACACCGTCAGCCAGAAGTTTCAGCAGAATACTTAAACCAATTGGGCCAGCCCCAAAAATAACTGCTGATGTTGTCTTGTGTTCAATCTGCGCAAGCTGAACTGAATAGACACCTATTGAAAACGGTTCAATAAGTGCCGCCTGCACCGGGTTCATCTTACCCGTTACCGGGAAACAGGTGAATGCAGGCATAACAATGTATTCAGACAAACAACCTTCCAATTGCCCGGGGCACCCCAAAAATCTGTTGTTCCGGCATGTATGCGGACGTCCGGAAAGACACTGGTCGCAATGCCCGCAATGCACCGCCGGATCAACCACAACCAAATCTCCAACTTTTACATGTTCAACCTCTCTGCCTACTTCAACAACAGTACCCGAACACTCGTGACCCACGGCAAACGGATACTCAACAACCTGGGTTCCAATTTTTCCTTCGGAATAATAATGTATATCGGAACCGCAAACTCCAATGGAAGCCAGTTTTATTCTTACGTCTGTTGCATTTATTAATAACGGTTCCGGAGCGGAAGTCATTTCCATTTTACGGATACCTGTTAAAACCACTTTCTTCATGCCTGAATACTTTATTTTCAATTACACATCAGAAAAACACACGTTGATGTCTGTCGCCTGTCTAAAAAATTTCACTACAATCATACTCCAGCTTTCCGCGTTTGTTGCAGATTACCATCAACCAAAAAATACCGGTGAAAGGTACTCAAGTTTATCTAAAAATCACCCTGTAAAATCTTGTAAAAAATAATTCTTTTCCGCAAATTCTTTTAAATTTTTTTCAAAAGATTCCTGATTTCAGTATTTGCAGCAAAATTATTCGAAACAACCTGATTTTTTTTCCAAAAATCGAACACTTTTTTCTTAACTTATAAATCAGACAATTACACCAGATATTGAGAAAATCTGTTAACACTTATTAATATTTTTTTAATTTTATTTCACATTGAACTTATTTTTGTGCTATATTAGCGTTGTTTTAATTCAATGTAAATTGAAAGTTATTTGAAACACTACCTTTT
>CAZCPH010000513.1:0-2702 GCA_964500105.1 uncultured Mariniphaga sp.
CCCACCGGCACACGGGCCAAGAATTACTGAAATTTGAGGAATTACACCCGAAGCGAGCGTATTTCGGAAAAATATTTCGCCGTAGCCGGCCAGTGAATTCACACCTTCCTGGATGCGTGCGCCTCCTGAGTCGTTGATTCCGATGAGCGGAACCCTCATTTTCAGGGCATGATCCATTATTTTTGTGATTTTGCGAGCGTGCATCAAACCGAGTGATCCGCCTGCAACAGTGAAGTCCTGGGCAAAAATACAAACCGGTTTGCTGTAAATAGTTCCCGTCCCGATGATTACGCCGTCGCCATGAAGAACCTTGCTTTCCATACCAAAATCTTTGGCGCTGTGTTCCACAAACAAGTCGTATTCATGAAAGGAATTTTTATCCAAAAGGGCCAGGATTCGTTCACGGGCAGTGAGTTTTCCCATTTTTGCCTGTTTCTCGATGGCTTTGTCGCCACCGCCTTTTTGCACTTCCCTTTTTCTTTTACGAAGGTCAAGAACGTTGCTTCTTAATGACATAAAATTGTTTTTAATTAATAAATCCCCTTCAAGGAAGGGTTTTCGAATTTATAAAACCTGGGCAAAATTATAAATTTTTTTCCTTGGCACTCCGAAATCCCAATCGCAGATGCGTAATTTAAGAGAGATGGGTGCCAAACAATCGAATAATTATATTTTTTGTTTGAATGGTAGAATGAAATGAGTTTTTACTATCTCGCTGCCCATCTAAACACGAAAAATGCGATAAGACTGTATCCGAGGTTGGGAATCCAGACCGCAACAAGTGGCGGTGCATTGCCATTAACGGCAAAAACCGTTGAAATTTGCATAAACAGAATGTATGAAAAGCTGAGTGCAAGTCCGAGGCCCAGGTGAAAGCCCAACCCACCCTTTATTTTTCGGGAAGCCAGACCGGCACCAATAATGGTAAGAATGAAGGCCGAAAACGGACCTGCAACCCTTTTATGCCGCTCTATTTCCCACTCCACAGTGTTAACGCCGCGCATTTTCATCAGCGAAATTTCCTTTTTTAATTCAGGAGTTGTGTAGTTTTCCATCTGATTTTTAACCACTTTGTAATCTTCCGGAGTCATATTTAGTGTGGTATCCAGCCTGTATCCTTTTTCAAATTCTTCGTGCGTGTCGTAAAT
The DNA here is from genome assembly GCA_964500105.1 of uncultured Mariniphaga sp. Classification (GTDB taxonomy): domain Bacteria; phylum Bacteroidota; class Bacteroidia; order Bacteroidales; family Prolixibacteraceae; genus Mariniphaga. The sequence continues at coordinate 1,149 of CAZCPH010000513.1, forward strand.
TATTCTTTTCCACCAGTTGTTCAGAATCCATTTCCCTGATTCTTCATCCCAGCGGATATTGTCTGCTGTCAGTTTTTCTACCAGCTCGGCTCCCTCAAATTTTTCGAGGGTAAAACGATCGCCCACATTGCTGGCATTAAAGCGGCGCATGTAAATAAATACACCTGGTTCAATCTGCCGGTGAATATTTATTTCACTTGAAACCACCTGCGGATTGTTGTCGATATAAAACTGCCTGAACTGGTTCATTGTTTCGTTGGCAGGCGGTATAACGTAATTTCCAAGAAAAAAAGAGAGTAAACCCAGAATAAATGCTGAAACCATGTATGGGCGCATCAGTCTGGTGTAGGAAACTCCGCTGCTTAAAATGGCAATAATTTCCGTATTGTATGCCATTTTCGATGTAAAATAAATTACTGCAATAAATGTAAACAGCGGACTGAACAGGTTGGCAAAATAGGGTATGAAGTTCAGGTAATATTCGGAAATAATGGTTCCCCAGGTGATTTCTTTCGAAAGAAATTCATCCAGGTTTTCCGACATATCGAAAACCACAGCAATGCTCAGAATGAGGGCGATGGCATAAAAAAAAGTACCCAGGAATTTTTTAGTAATGTATATGTCTATGGTTTTATAGAACTTCATACGAACTTTATAACCTTGTTTTAAGTTTTTGTACCATTTCGGTTTTCCAGCTTTTAAAGTTTCCTTCGCTAATTTTTTGCCTTGCGGTTTTTACCAGCCACAAATAAAAGGCCAGGTTGTGCTGGCTGGCAATTTGTGCTCCCAGCATTTCGTTGGAGATAATTAAATGCCTGAGGTATGCTTTGGAATAACTGTCAACAAAAGAATGTCCTTTTTCGTCAATGGGAGCATGGTCATTGACCCATTTTTTATTCCGGATGTTTATAACACCTTCCGATGTAAACAGCATGCCATTTCTTCCGTTTCGGGTTGGCATTACGCAGTCGAACATATCCACGCCGCGGTCAATTCCTTCCAGAATATTGACGGGTGTTCCCACGCCCATCAGGTAGCGGGGTTTGTTTTCGGGCAGAATGGCGTTCACCACTTCGGTCATTTCATACATTACCTCTTCGGGTTCGCCTACCGACAAACCGCCAATGGCATAACCGTCTGCATTAAAGGTTTTTACATGCTCAGCAGCTAGTTTCCGCAGTTCAGGAAATGTATTTCCCTGAACAATTGGGAATAGCGATTGCGGATAACCGTATTTTGGTTCCGTTTTTTCAAGCTGTTCAAAACACCGGTGCAGCCAGCGCTGGGTAAGTTCCAGCGAATTTTTTGCATAGGTAAAATCGGCATCACCCGGTGTGCATTCATCAAAAGCCATAATAATGTCGGCTCCAATTGACCGCTGAATATCGACAACGTTTTCGGGCGTGAACATGTGGTACGAACCATCGATGTGTGATTGAAAACGCGCGCCTTCTTCACTTAGTTTACGGATATCTCCCAGTGAAAAAACTTGGTAGCCGCCGCTGTCGGTTAAAATTGGGCCTTCCCAGCGGTTGAATTTGTGCAACCCGCCGG
>CAZCPH010000514.1:0-2700 GCA_964500105.1 uncultured Mariniphaga sp.
CGGAACCAGCTTCACCCTGCCTTCGGCGATGGCAAAATGAGCCGGCCCGTCGTGCCCCAGATAAACCACGTCATCGATAAAGTCCATCAGGTAGAATTCCGAAAAAGAACCTCCGGCACCGAATTCTGCCATAATTTTCATAGCCTGTGCATTCTTCACTTCGCACTCGCCGGCCACCGGAATGTTCTTTCCTGTAAGCAACGTATTTCCTGCAATAACTGAAGTGACAATGTTTTCATACTCATTTCCGGATTCTCCCTCGTAATAATAGGCCATTGTCCCCAGATTATGGTTTTTCACAAGCTTATCGAGCGCCAAAGAGGTACGTGCTGCACGTTCAATTTCAGCAGGTTCGCACTCCGGGGCTACTTCAAAAGCCGTATTAAACTCTTCAATTTTGGCCTGAACTTCAACTTCGGTGACTTCATCCCTGTATTTTTTGAGTTCGCACATTTCGAGCATTTCCATGTGTGTACCAAATGTTGCACTTTGTTTGGTAAGGTCGGTGTACACATCGAGCATTCCGCCATAATAACGGCCAAGCACACCGAGCCGGTTGTTTCGCATGGCCACCGCAACCCGCGCAGCTTCGACCCATTCTTCAATTTCACACCAGGTTTTATCGTCGCCGAGAAAACCAGTTACAATGTCGTACCGGATTCCTGCCCGGTTAAATACCCCGGCAATTTCGGGAACCGAGCAGGCCTGGCAATGTTCCAGCCAAACGCCGGTCATTTTTCCGCGGTCGTTCAGTGCGTTAAATTTTTCGTAGTCGAGTTGTGGAACAGGCTGCATATTTAGCAAAACGAAGGGTGCCTTTACTTTTTGCGCCACCGGCAAAACCGTGGACGACAAGGCATAAGTGGAAATGTACAGAAATACCATTTCCACATCTTCCGACTTCAGCAAATCTGCCACTTCCCTTGCCTTTTGCGGGTTGTCGACCATTCCTGCATCGACTACCGTAACGTTAAAACTTTCAATCTTTTCTTTTATCTGGCGCTGGTATTTTTCCAGGTTTTCCAGTAGGCCCTCAAACTGGCCCCAGTAAGTATCGAGGCCTATTCCGAACAATCCGACTTTTGTCATTTTGGTTGTTTATAATTCTTGGTTTTTAATTTTTTGCTTCCTGGATAGTAACCGGTCCCAGCAAACCTGATGGTTCCAGCGGAATCTCATCGATTGGTCTTCCTCTGAAATCATGTTTTAAATCGATGTTTGTTTTTGTGAATAGCTTTTTATTGGGGAATGTCTGGTCACCAGCCACCCGGTTATACCAAGAATTCACCACTTTAATTTCGAGTGTATTAGTACCTTTTTGAAATTCATCGCTTATCTCCACCCTGAATGGCGAAGTCCAGACAACCCCCTTGTTTTTTCCGTTTATTTTCACTTCGGCAATACCAACGTCTTTTACACTTCCGAGTTGTAAGAAGTATTGTTTATTCTGTTGAGGCTCAAAATCTATATTGAATGATTTGTTATATACTGCGATTCCTGAATAATACTTAATTCCTTCATCGGGATGTTGGGTCCAATCCAATAGTTCAGGAAAAGTAACCGAACCGGGACCGCCCCATACGGGATCGAAGCTGACCGTCCATTCACCGGTAATTTCCGCCAGTGTTTCAAAATCGGGATAATTTCGTTGCGCCGGGCCTTGCGCATTTGCAGAAATTGAATTGCTGAACACTACCATAACCGCACCGTAGGGTTCCAATGTCAGCGGAACGGTTGTCAAACCATCTTGTTGGGAAAAAGCTTTGGCTTCACGTATTTCCCCTGTCAGTGCATCCCACAATTCGGGTTGTTTTCCAGTGACCCGGAACCGGGCGTTTACTTTTTGCCATTCGGTGGTTTGGTTGGTTACAAAATAGACATCGCTTTCACCAATGGTATAGTGAATGTAATCGAAATCTGTTTTACTGTCGTTTTCCAAAATATCGAAATCAGCCGGTATCCCTTTTGAAAGGATATACTCTCGTGCCGTCATTCCCCAGGCAACTGTTCCGTTTCCATACGGTTTTTCTTCTTTCCCGGATGGTGTCTCACCCCAGATTTTATCAGCCAGTTCCTGAAATTGATGTTGTGCATCAGCTCCACCCACTAAACTAACCATTCCTATCGGTTTGTCACCTAAAACCGTTGCACCTTGCTGCAATAATTCTTCCGTCTTTTTCAGAACGGCAAGTGACAATACTTTATGGTCGGGTAAAACCAGGACACGGTATTTCACCCCACCGGGAACGGTAATTTTTTCATCCTCTACTTTTAATTGCAGAAAAATGGTTTCATCAGTCACATCGTAATCAAAACCGGGCATCGCGCCGGCCGGGTCTGAATGTTTATAAGGAAATACATTCGGGACATGGTCTCCGTAATAATAAAGCACATCGGCCACAAATTTGCCTTCCTGAACAACAGATTGTGTGCGGTGCATGTAATCGATGAAGGCTCCCGACTGTTCCCACCATGTAACCTGAGGATTTACATGGGTACCCGCAAAATATTCCTGCCCGGGTAATCCCATTTCAGGAGGTGAGCAGGTGAATGTGTGGAAATACATCCGATTCAGTCCTGCACAAATTTCGTGGTCGAATGCGGACTTCTGGTCGTGCCATAATTCATCGTTCCAGTGAAGACCAATAGTGGTAAACGATTCTGCACCAACAATCTTTTTACCGTAAATATGTGCAGCAG
>CAZCPH010000515.1:0-2698 GCA_964500105.1 uncultured Mariniphaga sp.
CAAAACCTGGCCGGTAAAACGTGTGGTGGACGAAGGCAGTTTTGCCTATTCGTCCTTAACCGCAGGTCGCGCGGGCACGCCATCCGAAGGAATGATTTACCTTTTTTACGAAAGCGACGGTGGCGGCAAAATGGCCCGGTTCAACCTCGCCTGGCTCACCGGCGGGAAGGACTGGAGAAATTTTCTGCCCGGGAAATAGAGAGGAGGAAGACGGAAGTCAGAAGCAGAAAGCCCCCAAAACCGCTGCATCCAAGTGACCAATGACAGATGACCAAGGACCGTTTTTCCGACTACCTTCTCAACCATTTCACCATTTCATATCCTTATACTCCAAAAAATAGTATATTTGAAAAAAGAAAATAAAATGAATCGTCAGCGTATAAATGACCTGGATAACGAAATTATAAAACGCTTAAAGCCGCTTAAGCCGCTTAGAATTATTTTATTTGGAAGTTATGCCTATGGTACACCAACGGAAAACAGCGATATTGATATTTGCATTGTTATGGAGAATGTAAAATCTAAAATCGAGGAAAAAAGAAAAGCCAGAAAATTATTGAAAGGCCTCCCCATGGCAAAAGACATTCTTATACCTTCAAAAAGTGAATACGATTTTTACAAAGATGAATTCGGTTCAGTTTATATGGATATTGATAAAAAAGGAAAATTATTGTGGTCAAATACTTAAGACAATATGAGCTTTTTTATAAAAAAGCCGGTGTAGATTTTAAAGCCGCTCAAAATCTTTATGAAGACGTTCAGAAAGGAGACACTGAACTCGATCTTGAAATCCATTTTCTTTCATCTGCAGCAGGCCGCTGAAAAACTTCTTAAAGCCTTGTTGTCGTTTATGAAAATAAACTTTCCGAAAATTCATGATTTGGAAGAACTTCTGAACCTTATCCGTCAAAATAATATTAATCTTCAAACAGACAATGAAAAACTTACAGACTTGGAAGATTATGCTGTAGAAGGTAGATATTCAATCATACACGATGACTTTGAAGATGCAAAAGTATATTTCTATCTTATCTCTACGCTAAAAAGCGATATAGAAAATATCATATTTCAAAAATCTACCAACGCTGGTAATACCAGGTAACACCCAGCAACCTGCAACCTCGCATAACCTCCCCAACCATTTCACCATTTATCAGTTTTTCAATTTATCCATTTTCCCAATGACCAGCGACCAGTGCCCAATGACCAATGACTAATGACTAATGAATTAATTTCCAATATTCTCTTCTCTGTTTGGAATTTTGAATACTCGGTTTTGTTTTTAATTTGGGTTTTGTTTTTTGAAAATTGATATTTCAATTTTTTTCCTTTCCCCGTTTTTAAATATCTTTAGGGCAAACCAACAAAAAGCCTTATCGATGAAACGAAGAAATTTTATCAAAACCACCGGTCTGGTGGCTGCCGGCGCAGGTCTGGCAGGAACAGCAACCGCCGGAAACCTCCTGAATACCACAAAAAACAAACTGCCCCGCTGGAAAGGATTCAACTTGCTCGATTACTTTTCGCCACGCGGTTATGGCGGTCGTCCGGAAACCACCGACGACAATTTGAAATGGATGGCCGACTGGGGCTTCGATTTTGTGCGGCTTCCCATGGCCTATCCGCGCTATGTAACCTTTAACCCGACGAAAGACATCACGCCCGATGACGTGCTGAACTTCAACGAAAAAGAGCTGGACAACATTCAGGCGCTGGTGGACCGGGCCAACAAATACGGGCTGCACATGAGTCTGAACCTGCACCGCGCACCCGGTTTTTGTGTGAATGCCGGGTTTAACGAGCCCTACAACCTCTGGCAGGACAAGGAAGCGCAGGACGCTTTTTACGAACACTGGAGTATGTGGGCCAAACGGTTTAAAAACTATTCTTCCGATAAAATCAGTTTCGATTTGGTAAACGAACCCTGCACCCGCGAAGACATGAACGACCAACATTCGCGGCGCGGCGCTATTCCCGGGCAACTTTACCGTGAAGTAGCCAAAAAATCGATGGAAATAATCAAACAACAAAATCCGAATCATAGGGTGATTGCCGATGGCAACAATGTTGGAGCTGATGTAATTCCCGAGATTTTCGACCTCGACATTGGGCAAAGCTGCCGCGGCTACTATCCGCATTATGTTTCGCATTACCGGGCTTCGTGGGTCTGGAAAAATCCGGATGATGCACCCACTCCGGTGTGGCCGGGCGAGATCGACGGGCAGCAATTCAGCCGCGACAAACTGGTGGAATTTTATGCACCATGGATTGATGCCGTAAACAAGGGTGTTGGCGTGCATTGCGGCGAATGCGGCTGTTACAAAGAAACCCCGCACGACGTTTTCCTGGCCTGGTTTGGCGATGTGCTCGATGTGCTGACAGAACACGGAATAGGTTATGCGTTGTGGGAGTTTCGCGGCGATTTCGGCATTATGGATTCCGGACGTAAAGATGTGGACTACGAAGACTGGTATGGCCACAAACTGGACCGGAAACTACTAAAGTTGCTTCAGAAATACTAAACCGGGGCAGCCATTAATTATTACCTTTGCCATTCAACTGGCAAAAAATTAGCAAATCGGGAAGAATGCATCGAACCGACGAAAGAGAATTTTGGGAACTTATCTGGGAGAAGTTTAAAGCAGGCGACCGCCGGGCTTTTGAAACCATCTACAGCGAGTTTGTGGATGCCCTTTTC
>CAZCPH010000516.1:0-2694 GCA_964500105.1 uncultured Mariniphaga sp.
CTTCATCAATAAAATCTTCACTAATCGAAGGTTCAGTAGAAGTGAGTTTAGGAAGCGATCAAAAAGTATTGAACCCGGGCCAACAGATCATATTCAATAAAGTCAACAGAAAATTAGCTGTTCAATTGTTTGATGAAGAATATGAATTAGGTTGGAAAAATGATCAGTTAATATTTAGGTTAACCCCATTTGGTGATGTAATATCAAGGCTTGAAAAGTGGTACGATATTAATATAGAATATAATCCGGATTTGTTCAAGTCTGAAACCTTAACCGTGCGTTTCGAGAAGCATGAAACACTTGAACAGGTGCTGAGGGTGTTCTCAAAAGCAAACGGATTTAGTTATGCCGTTGAAGGTAAAAATATCATCATTAAAAAAATGAAAAAAGAAAAAGTGTAGATAAAAAACGGGCAAAGCCGTTAGCGGCGGCATTGCCCGGAAAATGTAATATTTTTTATTAATTAAAACTTATCAAATTTATGGAAAAAAGAAAACCTTTCCAAACAGGGGAAGAATTTCTCCTGTTTCGAAAAATTTTAAGAATTATGAAACTAACAGCGTTTCTCGTTTTGATTACGACCTTAATGGTGTCTGCGAGTGCTTATTCGCAAAGCACAAGATTAAACTTGCAGTTTGAGAGTATTGCGTTTGGAGAGTTATTTCGAGAGATTGAAAAACAAACAGAATTTCGGTTTGCTTTTTCCAATTCAAAGCTTGACTCCAATCAAAAAATCAAACTAAATACTACAAATGAAACTTTGGATAATATTCTGGATAAAGTGCTTCCGGAAGGAATTTCTTACGAAATTATCGATCGTTACGTAGTTATTCTTAACGCTAGCGAAAAAGCCTCTTTTTATGAAGGACAGCAGCAACAACAGCGAATTGTATCCGGGAAAATTGTTGATTCAGATGGACAATCTCTTCCAGGTGTCACAGTTATGATAAAAGGCACTACAAAAGGAACAGTAACTAATTCCGACGGCAACTATTCTTTAGCCAATATTCCAGATGATGCTACGTTGGTATTTTCATTTGTTGGGATGCAAACAAAGGAAATTGTGGTTGGAAATCAAACAACAATTGATGTGACAATGGAAGTGGATGCAATTGGGATTGAAGAAGTTGTGGCAATTGGTTACGGAACGCAAAAGAAACGTGATATTATTGGATCCATTTCGACAATAACCAGTGATGATTTGATTAAAGCAGCAAGTACTGGTTCTTTCGATGCTGCCATGCAGGGTATGGCACCTGGATTGATGGTTTCAAGTGAATCCGGAATTCCCGGAGCACCGGTACAGATTAAAATTCGTGGTGTGAGTTCCATCTCATCGGGAACTGATCCACTCTGGATAGTAGATGGAATACCAATTGTGAGCGAAAGTATGGGAACATCTTTTAATGGAGAGTCTTCCCAAAATGTTTTGTCTATGATAAATCCTTCTGATATTGAATCGATTCAGGTATTAAAAGATGCAGCTGCAACCTCGATTTATGGTTCCAGAGGATCAAACGGTGTGATTCTAGTAACCACCAAATCCGGAAAAAAAGGTGTAATGACAGTGAATGTGGATTTAAAATCCGGAGTCAGTAATTGGGCAAACAGAGATATCGGGTTGGCAAATGGTGCCGAATATATTGAGATTATGGACAGAGCTTATACTAACAGTAAATTAGCGGGCCTTTATGATCCTCAAACATCACTGAATCAATTGGATGGAGTGATGGCTTCCATTTCCAGAGAAGAAGCAATGGCTACCAATACCGATTGGGGTGATATTATAAGCCGTACAGGCACATTTGTGGAAGCAAATGTTTCGGCAACTCAGGGAACTGATAAGGGAAATTCATATATGTCATTACGATACAGAAAAGATAACAGTATTCTTAAACATAGTGGGTTGGAAGTTTTTTCGGCCAATGCCAATTTAAACTACGAATTACTGGAAGTTCTTAATATCAATTACCGGGGATATATTTCATATTCCAATAATAACAGAGCCAAATCTGATTATGGAAGAGGTGGAGCAGGTGGCTGGGCTCAGGTAAATGCGTATTCATTGCCCTGGATGAAAGTATATGATAATACTGACACAGGAATAAATGGATTCTGGAATCCATTGTCGGGAGCAAATGCGCTTGCGGGTATTTCACCGTTGAATACTGAAAGTAACCTTCAAACTATGAATGTACTTCAGGGATTAAACGGAACTTTAAAGTTGGCTGAAGGCTTGACCCTTAAGGGTGAGTTTGGTGCTAACATGGTGTATGACAAAGGACTATCCTATCGTGGTGACGGTATTCGTATTGATGGAGCAATAGCTCAGGAAGAAAAAAACCAGCGAACTGTGTTAAACTACAACTCATTTTTAAATTACGACAAAAATTTTGGAGATGACCATTGGTTAAATATTGTTACAGGTGTGGAAAACACCCGCTCCCATATTCATTATACCTATCTCGAAAGTCAGGATTTAATTGGTAGTTTCAGGGAAGTGGGAAGGCCTGAGTCAATAAGAGGGCGCAGCTATTTGGGTAATGAAAGTTACCTGAGAGGTTATTTTGGTAGAGCCAATTATAAATTCAAGGATAAATACATTATTGGTACTAGTATCCGGCGTGACGGTATTTCCAAGTTTACACCCGAAAACAGGTGGGCTACCTTTGTGTCAGGTTCTGCAGGCTGGAT
>CAZCPH010000517.1:0-2693 GCA_964500105.1 uncultured Mariniphaga sp.
CCTTTGGTGTTGGTTTTTTCAATGAAATCTTTCAGGGCATCTTCTTTGGATAACAGTTCGTCGGTTTTGCCGCCTTCCTGGTCGAAGTAAGCATCGGCCCAGTCTTTAAATGCCTGGCCCATTTCGGCCAGCAGGTTACGTAAAGTTACATTTCCCATGGGTGGGTTCACCCTCAGGGGTGCGGGGACACTCAGGTAAAACCGCAAACACTGCGCAAAGAAATTAAAATCGGCATTCCATTCTGCTTCGGTGTATTCGTCGCCAAAAAGATCCTTCCCAAAATCATCCCGTATTTTTCGGGTTTCGCGGTATTCATTGTTTTCGGTCCGTTCGTGGTAGTAGTCCGAAAATACCGTGTAAAGAATTCGGGCACTTAAACTGGTATCCAGGTTCCGGAGGGCATGATTGGAAGTAAAGCAGTATTTAGGGCTTTTCTCAAACGGAATTTCGTAACTCTGGTTGTTTTTCGGGTTCACAATCAGTTCACCGGTAATGCTGTCAAAAAAGAACTTGTAATTCAGATAAATATCGGCATCGTCCACCAGAATGTAATCGGTGTGTTCTGTCACCCGGTCATAGAGGTGCGGATTGTCGGTCATTTTCGGGTTTCGTCCGCTCAGGGTAACCGACTTCATAAAATGCCGCAACGATTTGTAGCAAAAGCTTTTTCCGCTCCGGCCATTGCTTTCCCCTTCTTCGCCCAAAATATTATCCATGGCAAATACCGCCCAGGCTCTCGACTGGGTTTTGTGCCGGTGCAGCAGGTACCCGATGGAGAAGATTTTATTCACCAGGTGGAGCTTCTGTTCCATAATTTCTTCATCGGTAAGCTTGGGCCCGTCAATGGCAAACCGGTATTTCTTGCGGTATTCGTCGGCATCCTTTTCCGGAAGCTCATCCAGCTCCTTCTCCAGTTCCTTCCGCCAGTGGATGCGAGAGGCATTAATCAGGAAGTTGAAATATTTGGAATCGTGGCTTTTTATTTCAATGTCGAAATTCTCTTCCGGAAGCGAAGTAATATTAAAAAAGCCGGGCAGTTTTTTCACGTTGTGCGGAATCACCTCTTCATCCCACATGTAGCGTTCCACTTCACCGGGCCTGCTTTCGTGCACGCCATCCTTTGTAATTTTCCACACCTTGTTCCGGAAAAACAGATACTGTGCATCGGCTTCAAAGTCGGTAAAATCAATTTCAATCTGTTTTAACCCGGTTAAGGTGGCTTCCGAAAGCCGGTTGGTGTTCAGCACCAGTTCCAGCACTTCGTTGTTCAGGTATTGCTTTTCGCAGAAGTCAATCAGGTAACCCTTAATATCCTTCGGCTGCACTTCGCGCACAATGTGCCCGTCAATATGCACGAACATCTGGCCGGTTTTGGCATTTTTGTTCTCCAGCTGGTAAAAGCCGTTGTTTTGTAAAAAGAACCGGGTATTGGCCGAGCTCAGTCCGTATTTCAATCCGTTTTTTGTAGCGTTTACAACCCAGAACCGCATGGGTTTGGCTACATTAATCAGCTTTTTAAAGTCCCAGTTTTTGGGGTAAATCTCGATGTAATCCAGAAAATCTTTCCGGCTTTTTCCCCGCGGGTCCTTAAAGTTTTTCAGTGAATCGGGCAGCATAATGTGGTGGATATCCAGGTATTTCATCCCCAGTTTTATGGCCGCCCGGATTCCGGTGTCGTCAATATCCGGAAGATTGTACAGCGTTTCCACGCACCGGGTAATGGCCTTGTAGTTTTTTTCGGTTAAATCTGCCGTTTCAGAATTAAACCAGATGGGATAGTAGCCATACCCGGCCACGTTCAGCGCATCGCGTTCGCCGCTGCAAATAATGGCTTCATCCAGCTTTTTCAATTCGCCGTCATCTTCATCGGTCATTTGCTTCAACTGCTGGTTTACGTGATCTTCATAAACCTTTTGCAGTTGCGCCAGGCCGTTCACATAGTTTTTTTCCTTTTGGCCAATGTACCGGAACCGGTATTGTTTTTCCGGATTAAGCGGCTGATACAGCTTTTTAAAACCGCCATGATCAAACAAAAATATGGGATAGTTTTCGGTGGCCCGGGTAATAAGCGCCTCCCGGTTTTTAATGTAAGTGAAACTGTTCAGGCTATAGCAGTTGTATTTCTGGCACACTTCGCGCGTAACTTTTGGTCCCAGTACTGCCAGATCAGAATCTGTAATTTCTTCTTTTATTTCGAAAAAATAATCCTTCTCTTTTTCCTCTGAAGTGGCCGGTCTTTTTTCAAACTCCGGTTTATTGATTTCAGCTTTTATTCCACCTACACCGTATATTCCGGCCAGTTGCACCAGTGCTTCGCGGAACGAGAGGTTTTCTTCATGCATATACACCTGAATTCCGTTGCGGGAAACCTGGTCGCCACCAAAATCGGTAACGACCCAATTGCCATCCTTTAATTGCTTTATGGCAGCAGAAGGAGTGTTTTCCTCTCTTACGGAAAACTTCTTATTCCTTTGGCTAAGGGTGTCAGAAACTTGCGGATAATACTTTAAAATAATATCCAAACCTCCATTAGTGGATGAAAGTAATTTGTCAGCGAGTTCGTAAGACATAGCTTTATTCTTTTGTTGGTTGTTGTTCTTTGGGTATAAGGTTTAAGGATTTGTATTTTTGCCTTAATAGGAATATTATATCCTTTGCATCATCAATGGCAGTATGTTTTACATCAATGTCAA
>CAZCPH010000518.1:0-2686 GCA_964500105.1 uncultured Mariniphaga sp.
GCGACCATTACCAGGGGACCGAACTGGACATGACACAGGACGTTGGTGCCGGACCGTTTGCATTGCCCTACCGTTTTGGCCGACTTACCTGGCAGGTTGATTCGGTTCAGTACTGCAACGAACGTCCCATTTCCACCCGCCAAACCGGATTTTCATTTGTAAGTCAAAGCCGCAACTGGCTGCCCGATCCCATTGGCGGGATCCTGTGGTTTGGCGTTGACGACACTTACAACACGGTTTATGTGCCCATGTACTGCGGCATTACCGAAATTCCGGAAAGTTTTGCCGTTGGTAACGGAGACCTGCTAACGTACAGTCCAACATCCGCTTTCTGGACATTTAACAAGGTTTCCAATTTTGCATACCTGCGTTATGCTGATATGATTAAAGATATTCAGCAAGTGCAGACAGAGCTTGAAAATAATTTCGAAAAATTTGTTCCGCTGGTTGACGAAGCTGCTGCAGATATATACAAAACAAACGGACCTGATGAAGCCCGGCGTTTTCTGAACATCTATTCGGTTAACGAAGCCAACCATGTTACTGCGCGTTGGGAAAAACTATGGCACTACCTGCTGATTAAATACCTCGACGGAAACATTAAACGGGAAAAGGACGGAAAATTTGAGCGCACCGAAACCGGCATGCCGCCCTACCCCATTTTCCCCGAATATCCGGAATGGTGGTACAGGGTAATTATTGAACATACCGGTGATCATTTTAAAGTGGTTGAGTAAAATTTTGGTTATTTGGCTTTAAATGAACCGACTTTCAATTGCCTTGTAAAAAAAAGTATTATTTTTGCGCCGGTTTTAAAGCAATCTCTTATTCGCCGGGTGGCGGATTACATTGCCAACATTAATTAAATAATTTCAGCGATGGATTTAATAAAATTTGTAGAAAACGAGTTCAGGGTAGAAAAAGAGCACCCGAACTTTGGAGCCGGTGATACTGTCACTGTGAGTTACATGATTCGGGAAGGAAACAAGGAACGTATCCAGAATTTCCGTGGCGTTGTACTTCAGGTAAGCGGCAGAGGAAATACCAAAACATTTACAGTTCGTAAAATGTCGGGCAATATTGGAGTAGAAAGAATTTTTCCGATGTTTTCGCCTTTTATTGACAGCATTGAGGTGAATAAAAAAGGTAAAGTACGCCGTAAAAGATTGTTTTACCTGCGTGGCCGTACCGGGAAAAAAGCCCGTATCAAAGAAAAAAGATTCTAAAAAACAGGCAATTGCATACAGAAGGTCTTCGAAAGAAGGCCTTTTTTTATTTCTTCAGTAATTCCTTTGCTGTTTTTAAGGTATTATCGGTAAGTTTTTCACCGCCCACCATTTTGGCCAGCTCTTCAATGCGCTCGTTTTCGTTGAGCTGTTTAACGGAAGTAAATGTTTGCCCGCCTTCTTCATATTTGTAAACCACAAAATGGGCATCACCTTTGGCGGCAATTTGCGGAAGGTGCGTAATGTTTATAATTTGCGTGGAAGAAGAAAATGCTTTCAGAATAGTTCCCATCTTCAGCGCAATTTCACCCGAAACACCCGAATCGATTTCATCGAAAATTACGGTTGGCAGCGCTTTGGAGGTACGTAAAAGATTCTTAATGGCCAGCATAAGACGCGACATTTCACCTCCCGACGCCATTTTGGAAATTTCGGCCGGCGCACTATCCACATTAGCGCTAAATAAAAACGAAACTGCATCTTTACCATTGGATGTAAAAACCGGCAACGCTTCGTGCACCACCCTGAGTTTCGATTTGGGCATTCCCAGTTGGTGCAAATCAGCCAGCACAGCTTTTTCAATCTGAGAAAACACCTTTTTTCGTTCTGTACTTAATTCCCGGGCTTTGTCTTCCAGCTTTTTTTCCAAATTTTTCAGTTCGGTTTCCATCGATTTAATTTCGTCATCGTAACCGGAAACCTGGCCTATTTTATCATCGAAGAAGTTTTTTAAATCAATCAGTTCCCGAACTGTACTCACATGGTGTTTTTGCTGAAGGCTGTAAATCAGGTTTAACCGGTCGTTCACCAGATCAATCCGTTCAGGGTCATGTTCCACAGACTCAGCCAGCCGTTGTGTTTCATCCAGAATATCCTTTAGTTCCAGCAAACTGCTTTGCAATCGCTGAGTTAGTTCCGGAACATCAGCAACATAATTCTGAATGCTTTCCAGCTTTTTATGGCTTTCTTTTAAATGTTGAATTACAGAAAACCGTTCATCGTCGAGCAATTGCTGCACCTCTGCAAAAGCGCTTTTAATTTCTTCGGCATGAGTGAGTTGACCTAGTTCTGCTTCGAGTACGTCCTGCTCGTTTTCCTGCAATCCGGCTTCATCGAGCTGGTTAAACTGAAACTGCCAGTAATCGAGGTCGGCCCGTTCTTTTGTACTTTTATCTACCAGCTCTTCAAGCTTTTTCTGCCGGCGGGTAAACTGGGCAAACATCTCCCGGTATTCGGTTAAAAGTTTACCTGTACCTGCAACCGTATCTACCAGGTTCAGCTGAAACAGCCGGTTCCCCAACTCCAGGTTTTGGTGCTGAGAATGAATGTCAATCAGTTTCAGTCCAAAATCACGTAGGGTTTTCAAATTAACCGGAGTATCGTTTATAAAAGCGCGCGATTTCCCGGATGGGGTAATTTCGCGCCGAAGAATGGTGAGATTATCGTAATCGAGATCATTT
>CAZCPH010000519.1:0-2669 GCA_964500105.1 uncultured Mariniphaga sp.
CAATCCATTTTTCAACAAAACAATGCTTTTACGCGCCGCTTCCAAAGCCAGTTCAGCATGTTCGGCAGAAGCATTCACCGCAAACGGAATTTGCGCATAGGGAACCACTTCATCCGGATCGAACATACCCAGTTTAAAACGGGCAGTCATCAACCGCCTGACTGCCACATCAATTTCATTTTCAGAAATGAGTCCGTTCTCCGCGGCCGTCACCAAGTGGGCATAAGAACTCCCGCAATTGAGATCCGTTCCTCCTTTGACTGCAGCGGCAGACGCTTCAGCAGCATTGGCCGAAAAATCCTGGAACGTATAAAAATCGGAAATTGCCCAGCAATCGGAAACAACGTACCCGGTAAAACTCCATTCTTCCCGAAGAATATCATCGAAATAAGGATTTGCACAACAAGGCAAACCTTTGTATTGATTGTAGGCACACATGATGGAATGTACCCCGCCGTCTTTCACAAGAGTGCGAAATGCCGGCAGATAGGTTTCGCGAAGGTCGCGTTCACCCACTACTGCATTAAATTCATGTCTGACAGGCTCCGGACCGGAATGTACTGCATAATGTTTGGCTGTAGCCACAGTTTTCAGATACCGCGAATCGTTGCCTTGCAATCCTTTTACAAACTGAAGCCCCATTTGGCCTGTGAGGCAGGGATCTTCGCCATAGGTTTCGTGACCCCTTCCCCACCGCGGATCGCGAAAAATATTGATGTTGGGCGACCAGAAAGTCAACCCCTGATAGATTCCCCTTTTCCCGCGGCGCACGAAATCGTGATGTTTGGCACGCGCCTCATCGGAAATGGCTGTGGCCACGCGGTACATTAACTCTTTATCCCAGGAACCGGCAATGGTTATCGACTGTGGAAAAACCGTGGCATAACCGGCACGGGCCACGCCATGCAGGCTTTCGTTCCACCAGTTGTATTCGGGCACACCCAGGTGCGGAATGGCAGGTGCAGTAAAAACCATCTGGTCAATTTTTTCCTGCAGTGTCATTTGCGATACCAGGATTTCAACCCGCTCTTCCACAGGCAGGTTGTAATCCAAAAAATCGAAATTGGTATGCTGTGCATAAACACTAATAGCAAAAATCAGGAAACATAAGGTATGAACAAATCTCTTCATAGCAATTCAATTAATCGGTCAGCAACATCAATTTTAGCAAATCAGAAGGGGTAAAAATACAGGTTTGTTTCCGTTTTTGCTCAGTTTTAGCGTAATTTGTGAACAACAGTTTAAGATAAAAATGGAACAAAAAATGAAAAGTCCGACAGGTGAGTACCGTGCACTTCGGAACAAAGTGGACAACGTTTCGTCGTCGCTTTCCCGCCAGCATGCAACACATCTTCAATGCAAAAAGGGCTGTGACCTCTGTTGTATGGATTACAGCATCCTGCCTGTTGAGTTTTATTCCATTCTTGAAGAATTAAAAAGCCGGGGATTTAAAAAAGATAACCTACAGCTAAAAGGCAAAAAGGACGAAGACTGTATTTTTCTGAAAAACCACGCCTGTACCATTTATGAATCGAGGCCGATGATTTGCCGAACCCACGGACTGCCGTTGCTTTATACCAACAACGACGGAGAATGGGAACTTTCCACCTGCGAACTCAATTTCACGGCTTTCAATTTTGAAAATTTTTCGGAACAAAACACCTACGCTCAGGATAAATTCAACAGCAAACTGTTTTTGTTGAACCGCGAATTTATCACTGAATTTGAGGATGAAAAACACTTTGGGGACTTCGACCTGATTCCGTTAAAAAAACTGGCAGATAAACTCTAAATTTAGAACAATGGATACACTCTCTTTATTCAACCTGAAAGGAAAAACAGCGCTGATTACCGGATCGGGAAGCGGACTTGGACTTGCTATAGCTGAAGGACTTGCCGGCGCAGGAGCAAAAATTATCCTGAATGGCAGAAATGAGTCAAAACTTACGGCAGCTGAAGATTTGCTGAAGCAAAAAGGTTTTGCAGTGGATAAACTGATTTTTGACGTAACTGATTCGGAAGCCGTTAAAAAATCGGTTCACGATTACGAAAACAATTCCGGTCCCATTGACATCCTTGTGAACAATGCCGGAATCAATATTCGTGGTCCGTTTGAGGAAATCAGCGAAGAAGACTGGAAAAAAGTGCTGGACATTAATGTAAACGGCGCCATGATTGTTTCGCAGATCGTGGGTCCGTTTATGATAAAACGCAGAGCCGGGAAAATCATCAACATCTGCTCAGTTCAAAGTGAACTGGGACGGCCAACCATTGTGCCTTATACTGTTTCAAAAGGTGGAATAAAAATGCTGACCAAAGCACTTGCTACCGAATGGGGCAGGCACAACATCCAGACTAACGGCATTGGGCCGGGCTATTTTGAAACCGAGCTCACTAAACCGCTGAAAGACAATCCGGAATTCGATAAGTGGCTTTGCAGCCGAACGCCTGCCAATCGTTGGGGCCAACCCAAAGAACTGATTGGTGCTGCGGTGTTTCTGTCGTCGGAAGCAAGCGATTATGTGAACGGACACATTCTGAATGTGGACGGAGGACTTCTGTCAAGTGTATAAAACAGAAAAGCAGGCCTTAAAACCTGCTTCTCTCTATTTTTTAATCCTGTTAAACCTTAATACTCGTCTTCGTTAAAGAAGAAGTCATCCTTGCTT
>CAZCPH010000520.1:0-2668 GCA_964500105.1 uncultured Mariniphaga sp.
ACGCTGGTAGGCGAAAAAGGCATTATGCTGTCGGGTGGGCAAAAGCAGCGAATTAGCCTGGCCCGGGCACTTTACACACCGGGAGAACTGCTGATTCTGGATGATGTTTTTTCGGCCGTTGACACCGATACCGAACGTTTTCTGATAAAACAAATTTTTGATAACCACGCCGTAAAAAGCTTGGTGGTGATTTCGAACCGAATTAGCGTGCTGGAAAAAACCGACTTCACCATTGTGCTTGAAGACGGACGGATGGCCGCCATGGGAAATCACCAGGAACTACTGAGGCAATCGGGTTTTTACCGCGATATTCTGAAACTGCAGCAGGAAAACTATCAAAAGGAGAAGTAGTGTAACAATGAAAGGAATCAAAAAAATACTGGAACATCAGGACTGGCAACTGCTCAGAAAATATGCCGGCTATTTTAAGCCGCACAAAAAATGGTTTTTCTTCAGCATTGCTTCCATCCCTGTAACCACTGCAGCCGGTATTCTTTTCCTCTGGCTGGTGGAAAACATTGTGGACAATTACATTGTTCCGGGCAATGTTGACGGGCTAATCCGGCAAATTATTTTTCTGGCACTGGCGCTGTTTCTTAATATTCTTTTCGACGGGTTTTACAGCTATTCCTTTTCCAAAGCCGGCAACCTGGCTATTGTTGACCTTCGCAAACAGCTGTTTGGTAAATCGTTGCGTTTTCCGTTAAGTTATTTCGACAAAAAACCCATTGGCGTTACATTGTCGCGCCTCACCAGCGATATGGAATCGGTTTCGGAATCGTTTGCTGCCGGAATTCTCGGGTTGCTGGCCGACAGTATAAAAACGCTGGCGCTGGTGGGTTATCTTTTTTACCTGAACTGGCGACTGACGCTGGTGTTACTACTGGTCGTTCCACTTATCATTCTGGCCATCAGCTACCTACGCAAAAAAATCAGAAAAGCGTACGATATTTCACGCACAAGCCTGGCCAAATCGGCCGCTTACCTGCAGGAAGCGCTGAACGGGATGAAAACGGTGCAGTTGTATTCGGCTGAAGAAAAAGTGTTCAACAAATACGATAGCCTGAACAAAGAGTTTTCCGACGCACAGAACAGCTCGAACATTTACGATTCGTTTCTTTACTCCATTGTGGAGGGAATTACTTCTGTGGCCACTGCGCTGGTCATCTGGTACGGCGCCATTCAGATTTGGGATTACGGTTATACCATGGGCGTGCTCATTGTTTTTGTTACAACGCTGGAACGCCTTTTTGTTCCAGTGAAGCAGTTCGCACAGCAAATTTCAACCATTCAGCGGGCTTTGTCGGCGCTGGAACACATCAGCGAATTGTTCCGGCAGAAAGTGGAAGACCCCACTGTCGAGTCGGAAAGTAATGTGCCCGACCCCATCGCCCTTCAGGAAATTGAGTTTAAAAACGTCTGTTTCAGTTATTCGGATGACGGGCCTGATGTGTTGAAAAATGTGTCGTTCAAACTAAAAAAAGGCGACCGTCTGGCGCTGGTAGGTACCACAGGTTCAGGAAAATCGACCATTATCAGGTTGCTGGCAAAAACGTACACCGGTTATCGTGGTTCCATCAAAATTAACGGAACAGAACTTTCTGAAATTCCCATCGCGCAGGTCAGGGAAACCATTTCGGTGATGCACCAGGACATTTTCATGTTTAACGACACCGTGGAATTCAACATTGCGCTGGGGCGAAAAAACATTTCCCAAACCGATGTGGAGCAGGCGGCTTCCTTTGTTTACGCCAGTCGTTTTATTGATCAGCTGCCCGGTGGCTACCGTTTTGTGATTCAGGACAATGGCGATAACCTTTCAAAAGGCCAGGCTCAACTCATCTCTTTTGCGCGTGCCATCGCCGGCAACAGCGAGCTGATTATTCTCGACGAAGCAACCAGTGCCGTCGATTCCATAACCGAACAATATATCCAGCAGGCTATTGCCAACATCTTTTCAACGAAAACTGTAATTGCCGTTGCACATCGCCTAAGCACCATAAGAAATTCAGATTTGATTCTGGTATTGGAAGACGGGCAGATTATTGAGCGCGGCACCCACACCGAACTATTGGAACACGGCGGCAAATATGCCCGGTTACTGCATCAGATTGAAGCAGAGCACAAGCAAAATTAAAAGAACAAAAACAGGTGAAGTTGATAATTACCTGGTCGTTTTCAGTATGAAAATTACCCGGGATGGCGCATTGAACTACGTAATAACCATGGCCCTCCTTAACAAAACGGAATGGCTTACAACCATTAAGGCCAGAGACTTAAACATGGCTAAAAATTCGAAATTTATAACCCAACAAAATAAATGGATTCAGTTTTTATTGTGGACAATCAGTTTGGGCGAAAGAGGCTCTTTTTCAGACGAAATGAACGAACTAAAAGCTGTTGACCGAGCTTCCTGAGTTACTTTGCAAACCGTTTCAAACCATCAGGTATTTTCTTTGGCTTTTATTTTCAGTTTCTGCCCAATGGAAAGCTTTGAACGGCTGGAAAGATTGTTCAGTTTCAGAATATCATCGGGTGAAATACCGGCGTACCTGCGGGCAATTTCCCAAATGGTATCACCGCTTCTCACGGTGTAATACTCAAAATTTGGGTCAACCGACTGGGCTTTTGACTGAGTGGAGGACGCTGTGCTGACTGATTTGCCAAC
>CAZCPH010000521.1:0-244 GCA_964500105.1 uncultured Mariniphaga sp.
CCATTACTTAATCTCCTCTCCAGATTTTTTCGAATAACGAATCAATTTACCTTTACTTTCATCCATTCTGCGACCAACGCGGGTACGCTCTCCTGATTTCGGATCGACCAGCATCAGATTTGAGATGTGGATGGGTGCTTCCTGTTCGATAATACCACCCTGCGGATTTTTCGCATTGGGTTTGGTATGTTTCTTAATCAGGTTCACACCTTCTACAATTGCCCTGTCGGTTTTTCTGACTACC
>CAZCPH010000521.1:254-2658 GCA_964500105.1 uncultured Mariniphaga sp.
TTTTTCTGCATTTTCGAGCATTTTTCAATTTACAGTACTTCTGGTGCAAGCGAAATAATTTTCATGTTTTTATCCCTTAATTCGCGGGCCACAGGTCCGAAAATACGTGTTCCGCGCATTTCGCCGGCGTTGTTAAGCAACACCACGGCGTTGTCGTCGAACCTGATATAAGAACCGTCTTGACGACGAACTTCTTTACGGGTACGAACAACAATTGCTTTGGAAACGATTCCTTTTTTGACATCGCTGCCAGGGATAGCACTTTTCACTGACACCACAATCGTATCGCCTATTGAGGCATAACGTTTACGGGTACCGCCCAATACGCGAATACACAAAACTTCTTTTGCTCCGCTGTTATCGGCAACCGCACATCTGGTTTCTTGTTGTATCATGATTACTTCGCTCTTTCAATTATTTCAACTAATCTCCAACATTTGTTTTTGCTTAACGGACGTGTTTCCATTATTTTAACCAAATCGCCAATGTTGCAGTCATTTTTCTCATCGTGGGCATAAAACTTTGTTGTTTTATTTAAGAACTTACCGTAAATGGGGTGCTTCACTTTACGTTTAGCAGCCACCACAATGGTTTTGTCCATTTTATTGGAAACAACAACCCCTACACGCTCTTTTCTGAGATTTCTCACTTTATTTTCTTCCATCGCTGAATTAATTCTGATTATCACTTAATTCTCTTTGACGAAGAATAGTTTTGAGCCGTGCAATGTTCCTTTTGGATACTTTGATTTTCATCGGGTTATCCAGCGGAGAAACTGCATGGTTTAAACGTAGGCGAACTAAATTTTCATTTTCCACCTGTATTTTCTCGACGATTTCTTTGGTCGTCAATTCTTTAATTTCAGACGTTTTCATATTCATTCACCTTTTTATTCTTCAACAAAATCACGCCTTACCACAAACTTTGTTGTAACCGGCAGTTTCTGTGCTGCAAGACGCAGCGCTTCTTTTGCCAGGCTAAACGGTACGCCATCGGCTTCAATAATAATACGGCCGGGCGTAATCGGTGCAACAAATGCTTCAGGTGCCCCTTTACCTTTACCCATACGCACTTCGGCTGGTTTCTTGGTAATGGGTTTATCGGGGAAAATTCGAATCCAAATTTGACCCTGACGTTGCATATGGCGTGTAACCGCAACCCTGGCAGCCTCAATCTGGCGTCCAGTGATCCACGCTTCTTCCAACGATTTTATTCCAAATGAACCGAAAGCCAGTTGATTCCCGCGTTGGGAATTTCCCTTCATCCGGCCCTTTTGTACTCTTCTGAATTTTACTTTTTTTGGCTGTAACATCCTTACTTCTTTCTAAGTGTTATACCACTATTTTCTTCTACCTCTGCGGCCACCGCCACTAACGCCTTTAGCACCTCCCGGGCGGGCTTGTTTCTGCCCTAAGTTTGGTGAAAGGTCGCGGTTTCCGTAAACCATACCTTTGCAAATCCAGACTTTTACTCCTATAAGTCCGGTTTTGGTAAGCGCTTCGCCCAGTGCATAGTCGATATCGGCTCTCAGGGTATGCAACGGAGTACGTCCGTCTTTGTACATTTCCGAGCGGGCCATTTCGGCGCCGTTCAGCCTTCCTGAAACCAATACTTTAATGCCTTCGGCACCCATTCTCATGGTTGAAGCGATAGCCATTTTCACAGCCCTGCGGTAAGCTACCTTACCCTCGATTTGCCTTGCAATGTTGTTGGCAACAATTTTGGCATCGAGTTCCGGGCGTTTTATCTCGAAAATGTTGATCTGGACCTCTTTGCTGGTAATTTTTTTCAGCTCTTCCTTCAACTTGTCAACTTCCTGTCCGCCTTTACCAATAATAATACCTGGGCGCGAAGTGTGCACGGTGATGGTGATAAGTTTCAAGGTACGTTCAATTACGATTCTTGAAATGCTGGCTTTGGCCAAACGGGCGTTCAAATATTCCCGTATTTTGTGGTCTTCAGTCAGCTTATCGCCGTAATCGTCACCACCGAACCAATTTGAGTCCCATCCTTTAATGAATCCCAAACGATTTGAAATTGGATTTACTTTCTGTCCCATGTACTACTGATTAAGGTTTTCTTCAACAACACTTTCTTTCCGGTCAACGTAAATGGTAACGTGGTTCGAACGTTTTCTGATTCGGTGAGCACGACCCTGGGGAGCCGGACGTAACCTTTTCAGAATTCGGCCTGAATCAACCATTACTGTTTTTACGTACAAATCATTTTCCTCTAAACGAACTCCTTCGTTTTTAGCCTGCCAGTTGGCAATGGCTGAAAGGAGGAGTTTTTCTACCCTGCGCGATGCTTCTTTCGAGGAATATTTAAGAACATCCAACGCTTTATTCACCTCCATGCCGCGGACAGAATCGGCTACAAGCCTCATCTTTCTTGGTGAAGTAGG
>CAZCPH010000522.1:0-2640 GCA_964500105.1 uncultured Mariniphaga sp.
GGAAGCTTTTTCAAATTCGTTTTGAAGCGTGAACGCCCAGTAACCGCGGCTAATGTCGATTCGTTCACCCGGATTTGCATTCAATGTATCGGGGCCGGGGTCAGCCGCTTCAAAAACTGCCATACTCAAATCGGTACTGGCATAAAAATTTCTGTTGATATCGTATGCCAGCTTTGCATAACCATTGGTAATTTTAAAGTCGGAATGGTTCCGGTGACCGTCGGTATTGTCGTGATTTCCGGAAACAAAAGCGCTGAACTTATTCTTTTTATACCCCACCGATCCCATGTATTTTTGGGTATTAAACGAACCGTAAGAAACACGTGCATTCCCATGAACACCTTCATCGGTTTGCTTTTTGGTAATGATATTTATAACACCACCCATGGCATTTGAGCCGTATAAAATGGAAGCCGGACCGCGAATCACTTCCACCCGTTCTGCATCAGATGCAACATATGAATCGGGAAGCGGATGCCCCATTATCCCCATAAACTGCGGATGCCCGTCGATGAGCATCAACACGCCGGTTGTTGGAGAACCACCAATTCCGCGAATGGAAATCTGTCCGGCTGAACCTCCTGCTACACCAAAGCCGGTAACACCACGTTCGGTCACAAAAAGCCCGGGAACCTTGCCATTCAATACCGGTAGTAATGCCGATTCATCGGTTTCTTCAATTTGTGCCCGGTTGACCACTGAAACGGCCATAGGAACGTTGTTCCGATTCACCCTCACCGGCGTTCCGGTAACAATAACTTCTTCAATTTTTACCGTATCAATCAGATTGAAACTGGTTTGTGAAAAACCGGTTACCGGAAAAAAAATCGCTGCTAATAAACACATTCCACACACAAAAACTCCCAATTTCTTCATTTATCAAATTATTAGTGTTACCTGTTTCAAAAGTCGTGTTACCAAATGGTCAAAAAAAAATTTACTCTGCTTTACTCATTACCAGTTTTCCGTGCTGAATTCCTTTGATGCTGATGAGTTTATCTGAAATTTCCGTTAATCGTTTCGACGGACCTTTCACTGCTACTATTTCAAGATAATTTTGTTCATTCAAATAAAAACCCTGTGATGAAAGTACCAAGTCGCGGTTTTCAAACTGAATTTCAGCAGATTTTTTCAGGATGTCGGTTTTTTCGTGATTGAAAGACAAAACCACTGCTCCGGCAACAATGTTGTCGCACTTCCACTTTTCTTCCACCAGGTTTTTTTCAATGAGGTGACGGATGGCCTGCGAACGATTGGCAAACCGGTTCTCTTCAACATACTCATCGAGTGCGTGCAGCAGGTCTTCTTCAAGTGAAACGCCAAAACGGGCTACCGCCATAGTGTTACATTTTAAAATTTTCGTAACACGAAAGTATAAAAAGTTTCTCACCTACCAGACATCTTTTACAACTTTCTTTATGAATGACCCTTTTGAAGTATTTATCTCCAGAATATAAATTCCGGGCTGAAGTGAGGACAAATTCAAATTTCGGTTTTCTCCCCGATGTTCAATGATCAGATTTCCCGAGATGCCAAAAAGCCGGATATTCTTCAAAACTAAAGCACTGCTAACATGAACTGCCAAATGTGTTGAAAAAGGATTGGGAAATACAACAACACCTGAACCGGTTTCAGCAACCGGCACATGCAAAATTTTCTCAGTTTCAGAAATAAGCCAGTAATCAGGGTCGATTTTTATCTCCGAAACCTGAAATCCGGGATCAATCAAAAACTCCTGGTTGTTTTGGGTATGATTTAATCTGAAATCAGCCGAGTCGGCTTTGCTTTCGCTGTAAACTCTCACCGGAACGGGCATTTCAAAAAAATCAACCGAAGGATTTGAAGTGGATTGTGACAGGGAGATTTTCAGCAACTCATTGTCAAACTGTGAATAATTCAATGAATAAACCGGGAAGCCTTCTCCGTAATACCAGTCGTTAAAAAATTCGGTTAATGTGGTATCTCCCGCAGCTTCAAAATGAGCTACAACTTGCTCGTGCCGGGCAAATCCGTTGGCTACCAACGGATCTTTAAAGTAATTTTGCATCGCTTTAAAAAAATTCTCATCGCCCACCACCCAGCGCAACATGTGTAAAATGTAAGCACCTTTTGAATAGGAAAGCCTGCCGCTGAAAACCCGCGAAACATCGGTTGTATCTGCCACAAAAACCGACCCCGCAGGATTGTCTTTTATCCGCTCTGCATTCGCACGTTTCCACTCCGGCCACCAAAACCCGTCAAGCAAATGTTCGTAGGCCAGTCCGGTGAGATAGGTTGCAAACCCTTCATTCAGCCAAATGTGCTGCCAGCTCGCCAAAGTAATGTAATTGCCAAACCACTGATGTGCCAGCTCGTGGGCAATTAATTCAAAACCGAAGCTGCGCATAAAACTCATGGTTTGGTGTTCCATTCCTCCGCCCCAGCCAAACTGAGCATGCCCGTATTTTTCATTGGCAAACGGGTATTCGCCAATCAGCCGGTTGAAAAGTTCCATCACTTCAACGGTTACGGGAGTTTGTTCACGGGCATTTTCAATATTTTCGGGATAAATGAAATTCAGGATTTCGATCTGCCGTCCATCGTCCAGTTCCAAATAATCGGAATAACTTTCGTAGTTTGTAACTGCAATAGCCACCAGGT
>CAZCPH010000523.1:0-1912 GCA_964500105.1 uncultured Mariniphaga sp.
CGGCATTTGAAAAATTCGATTTGTAAGACCGAAACAAAACAGACGATTTTTTCCGGCGGAATCCCGGAATTGAAGCTATAATTCATTTTGCGGCTTCGAAAGCTGTTGGCGAGTCTGTGGAAAAACCGCTGCTTTATTATCGAAATAACCTGGTTTCGATGATTAATTTGCTGGAATGCCAGCTGAAATACGGAGTCCGGCACATGGTATTTTCCAGTTCGTGCACGGTTTACGGCCAGCCCGAAAAACTGCCTGTTACCGAAGACACGCCGCGAAAAGATGCCGAATCGCCTTATGGAAATACCAAGCGGGTGAATGAAGATATTTTACGCGATACGATTGCTGCTAATCCTCAACTGCGCGGAATTGCCCTGCGTTATTTCAATCCCATTGGCGCACATCCTTCGGCTCTGATTGGCGAACTGCCGCTGGGAGTTCCCCAAAACCTGGTGCCGTTTATTACCCAGACTGCCGCCGGAATCAGGGAAGAACTGAAAGTTTTTGGCGATGATTACAACACGGCTGACGGTTCGGCAATCCGCGACTACATCAATGTGGTGGATTTGGCCAAAGCACATGTGGTGGCCATTGAGCGTCTTCTTCAGGGGAAAAACAGAGAAAGCTACGAAGTTTTTAATCTGGGAACAGGCACCGGTGTTTCCGTTTTGGAAATGGTGAAAGGATTTGAAAATGCAACCGGTGTTAAACTCAATTACAAAATTGTTGGTCGCCGGGCAGGAGATATTGAAAAAATTTGGGCCGACACTACTTTTGCAAACCAGGAGCTGGGATGGAAAGCCGAAAAAGGTCTGGAAGAAACCCTGCGTTCTGCCTGGGAATGGGAGAAAAGAATTCGGGGGATTAAATAATTGGGTTTAGAATGAAAGGAGTAAAAACGGCTGAAGAATATATCGCTGAAAACCCACAATGGCAACCAGCACTCGATTTGTTGAGAAACCTCTTTCTCGAAACCGGGATGGATGAAAGCATCAAATGGGGAATACCGGTTTATTGCGTAAATGGAAAGAACGTTGCCGGGCTGGCAGCTTTTAAAGGCTATGTGGGTATTTGGTTTTATCAGGGCGCGTTGATTGCAGATACTGCCGGAAAGCTAATCAATGCGCAGGAGGGAGTTACCAGGGCATTGCGGCAGTGGCGTTTTAAATCGACAGAAGAAGTTGCAGAGGAGAAAAGCATTATTAAGCAATACACTTTTGTGGCCATTGAAAATGCACGAAAAGGCCGGGCAGTTAAGGCGGAAAAGAATAAACCGCTGGAACTGTCTGATGAACTGACTGACGCCCTTGACTCTGATCTTAAGCTGAAAGAAGCATTTGAAGGGTTAACCCTTTCAAGAAAACGCGAGTTTGCTGAACATGTTGCTACGGCCAAACGGGCTGAAACACGGGCAGCACGACTTGCGAAAATTATTCCGATAATTATGCGTGGTGAAGGCCTGCATGACAAATACAAAAAGTAAAATACAGATTTCATGAAAAAGATTCTAATTACCGGAGGAGCCGGTTTTATTGGCTCACATGTTGTTCGATTGTTTGTAAACAAATACCCGGAATACAAAATTGTTAACCTCGACAAACTCACTTATGCCGGAAATCTGGCAAACCTTAAAGACATTGAAAATAAACCCAATTACGAGTTTGTAAAGGGCGATATTGTGGACGGAGATTTCATTTTGAAACTGTTCGAAGAGAAGCAATTCGACGGTGTTATTCATTTGGCAGCCGAATCGCATGTTGACCGCTCGATCTCGAACCCAACCGAGTTTGTTTACACCAACGTAATTGGCACGGTGAACCTGTTGAATGCAGCCCGCCATATCTGGAAAGATACAGATGATAAACGGTTTTATCACATTTCCACCGATGAAGTTTACGGATCGCTGGGCGAGGAG
>CAZCPH010000523.1:1922-2638 GCA_964500105.1 uncultured Mariniphaga sp.
TCACCGAAGAAACCCGTTACGACCCACACAGTCACTACTCGGCATCAAAAGCCAGTTCAGACCACTTTGTAAGAGCATACCACGATACGTTTGGTTTGCCGGCGGTTATTTCCAACTGCTCCAACAATTACGGTTCCTACCAGTTTCCGGAAAAGCTGATTCCGCTGTTTATTCACAATATAAAAAACAACAAACCACTGCCGGTATATGGCAAAGGTGAAAATGTTCGCGACTGGCTTTGGGTGGTTGATCACGCCCGTGCAATTGATGTAATTTTTCATAAAGGGAAATTGGGCGAAACGTATAACATCGGAGGTTTTAACGAGTGGAAAAATATTGACCTCATTCGCACCATGTGCCGTGTGATGGACAAAAAGCTGAATCGTTCTGAAGGTGAATCTGAAAAGCTCATCACTTTTGTAAAAGACCGTGCCGGCCACGATTTGCGTTATGCCATAGATGCCACCAAACTGAAAAATGAACTGGGCTGGGAGCCTTCGCTGCAGTTTGAGGAGGGCATTGAAAAAACCATCGACTGGTATCTGGAAAACGAAGATTGGCTGAACAATGTAACTTCGGGCGATTACCAAAAATATTACGAGGAGCAGTACGTTCAGAGGTGAGATTTATTCCATTCCCAGCTCGAATGACGGATCCCAAAAGTGCTTTTTAAAGTTTACGATTTGGTCGCCCTTCACTTTTATGCCTTCGTTTTC
>CAZCPH010000524.1:0-2635 GCA_964500105.1 uncultured Mariniphaga sp.
AATTTGCAGAAACTTTTCATTGTAATTTACGAGCAGATTGGCTTCTTTTTGCAAACTGCCGGCAAATTCGCGGGTGAGTTGTTTTATTTTCTGGTCAGACATACTCTCTTGTGCTTCAAGTACTTTGCCTTCCATTTCTCTGCGAAACTTTTGTGCTTCCCAGCGTTCTTTTTCCAGTTCGTTATAAACCGGCCAGAATTTTTGGGCCTCTTCCGGTGTAAGTTCAAGGTTGGTCGTCAGAAAGGCAATTTTTTCGGAGCGAAATTTTTCCCATCTGCTTTCATGGTCTTTGTCTGTTGGTTGTGCTGCTGTTGTCAATCCAATAGCAATCAAAATAACAACCGTTAGTATTTTTTTCATGGTCATTTAATTTTCAGTTTGAACATAAATATCATAGTCAGAAACATTGGAACTGAGATAACTCAGCAGTTCTTCATCGTTAAAATCATCGTTTGCTGTTTCCTGGTTTATAAACGGTTCCTGTATGAGTGCGAAAAAAGAATTTTCATCCAGCTTTTCCAAAAAAGTAACAAAATCAACATCTTCGCTGGTCGATTCTATGTAGGTGTTGGTTTTTGCCAGATAATTGGGTAAAAATGATTTTACCGGCCAGTAAACAAGCATAAAAATGAGGGCAAAACTTGCTGCCAGCCCAAGCACGGGTTTCAGATAGCGGATAATTGGGTTTCCCCGTTGTGGAAGAGTTTGCTTTTCTGCTTCCAGCCGATGGTGCAACCGGGCAGAAAAATCATCGAAATAGTTATCCGGAACGCCAAATGGCGGTTCCTTTTTTAATTTCGATAATTCAGGTGCAATTTTTTTCAATTTATTCATTTCTTCCAAAATTTATAGGTTTGACTTCCCAAACAAAAAAAAGTTTAATTGCTGTTTTTCAGTCGCTGTTTTTAATGAACTCCTCCACTTTTTTAGCCGCATGATGATAGGATGCTTTCAGTGCGCCCACTGAGGTGTCAAGTATTTTCGACATCTCTTCATATTTCATTTCATCAAAATATTTCAAGTTAAAAACAATGCGTTGTTTTTCGGGCAATTGTAAAATTGCCTTTTGCAGTTTCATTTGCAGCGCATCGCCTTCAAAATACGGGTCTGATGTGAGGTTTTCCATCAGGTAATCGCTCACATCATTTAAAGGGAGCAGGCTCCGGCGCTTTTTCGAATTTAAAAATGTGATGGCTTCGTTGGTTGCTATGCGGTAGAGCCAGGTATAAAGCATTGATTCTTCCCTGAAGTTTCCAATGCTTTTCCATACTTTAATAAAAGTGTTTTGGAGCACGTCGTCAGTGTCATCGTGGTTCAGTAAAATTTTTCGGATGTGCCAGTACAACCTTTCCTGATATAATTTTACCAGGCGATGAAAAGCAAGGTCTCTGGTGTTCTCCTGCTTCAGCTCGGCAATCAGGTTACGGTCGTCTGTTTCCATAAACAATATTTACCAATATGACCTGATGTTTCTGAAATGGTTTAATCAAGTTAAATTCTGAAATTCAGTCCTTCTTCAACCAACCTCCTGTATGTGTCCGGATCGAATGAATAAAGTTTTGCGGCACGGTGGGCTACGTTGGTTTGTTTTTGGTTGGTGTCGATGAGCAATCCCATGTTTTGAATTTTCTTTCTGAAGTTTCGGGTATCCAGCTTTTTATCCAGAATCACTTCGTACATGGTTTGTAACTGGGTAAGGGTAAATTTTTCGGGTAGTAAATGAAATCCCACCGGATGATATTGGACCTCTTCCCGAAGTTTTCTCAATGCTTTGTCAATAATTTCTTTTACATCGAAAATTACATCAGGTAAGTTGTTTATTTCAAACCATTTAACCGACTTTGCAATGGGTGAAAGTTTCAGGTCATGATAATCGGGATTGATTAAAGCATAATAGGCAACCGTTAGAACCCGGTAATGCGGTACCCTGTGCACTGCACCAAATGTTTTCACCTGTTTCAAATATACATCGTCGATTCCGGTTGCCGTTTGCAGAACCTTTTTTGCATACATGTCCAGATCTTCTTCCGATGGGAGGTGAGTACCAATCAGTCCCCAGTAATTGTCAGACTTAAGTGCGGGATTCTTTTCAAAAAGTATCTTTATTTGTTCGTACTCTTCCTTTGTGGTCAGGAATCTTTCAAGCAATTCCGGCTCCGCCTGCCAAAGCAACACATTTAGTTTGTCGTTTTTAAAACCGAAAACTACGCAATCTACTGAAATGTTCTTTAATATCATTGGTGTGAAGTTTCAGCAAATGTACAAATTGGAATTTGAAATTGTTCTTTAAACGTTAAGAAAAAACAAGGTTTTTACCGGAAATTTGGTGCAGGGAAGTTTTCAAAAAAAAGAAGTTCAAAAAATCAATAAACCATTACCTTTGCACCACAAAATTTTTAAACAAGTAAAATGGCTTTAACATGCGGAATTGTTGGTTTACCTAACGTAGGAAAATCCACACTTTTCAATTGCCTGTCGAGTGCAAAAGCTCAGTCAGCAAATTTTCCTTTTTGTACAATTGAGCCTAATATGGGAGTGATTTCGGTACCTGATGAACGTCTGATCAGGCTGGCCGAAATTGATCATCCCAAAAGAATAGTTCCAACAACAGTGGAAATACTCGATATTGCCGGTT
>CAZCPH010000525.1:0-2633 GCA_964500105.1 uncultured Mariniphaga sp.
AAACAGGTCTTAAAAAAGTGGTCGGCCGGCGACTTGCTGCACGTGTGTTAAAATCGTGGGTTGAAGATTTTGTTGACGAAGATACCGGGGAAGTAGTTTCCATCGAACGTAACGAAGTGATCATCGACAGGGAAACCCTGTTGGAAGAAGAGCACATCGATGAGATTCTTGATTCGGGAGTTAAAACTATTTTGATTCATAAAGACGATCAGAAACAACAGGATTTTGCAATTATTTACAATACATTGCAAAAAGACCCGTGTAACTCCGAAAAAGAAGCAGTTTTGCATATTTACCGCCAGTTGCGGAATGCTGAACCGCCAGATGAAGCTACTGCACGCGATGTAATTGATAAACTATTTTTCTCCGATAAAAGGTACGACCTTGGAGAAGTGGGCAGGTACAGGATAAATAAAAAACTGGGTCTTGAAGTGGATTCAGAAATTCGGGTACTGACCAAAGAAGATATTATTGAAATTATCAGGTACCTTATTCAGTTGGTAAACTCAAAAACCGATGTGGATGATATCGACCATCTGAGTAACCGCCGTGTTCGTACAGTTGGAGAACAAATGTACAACCAGTTTGGAATTGGCCTGGCGCGTATGGCACGTACCATTCGTGAAAGAATGAATGTGCGCGATAACGAAGTGTTTACGCCAATTGACCTGATAAACTCAAAAACTTTATCCTCGGTAATCAATTCATTTTTCGGAACCAACGCTTTGTCTCAATTTATGGATCAGACCAATCCGTTGGCCGAAATGACCCATAAACGACGCATGTCGGCACTGGGACCAGGTGGTTTGTCAAGAGAAAGAGCAGGTTTCGAAGTTCGCGACGTACACTATACCCACTACGGAAGGTTATGTCCGATCGAAACTCCCGAAGGACCAAACATTGGTTTGATCTCTTCTCTTTGTGTTTTTGCCAAAATTACTGACCTTGGTTTTATTTCAACACCTTACCGGAAAGTCACCGATGGAAAAGTTGACTTGTCTGATAACGGATCTGTTTATTTAACAGCCGAAGAAGAGGAAGGAAAAGTTATTGCACAGGCAAACGCACCCATTGATGCCGATGGATTTTTCATGAATCAAAAGGTAAAATCACGGCTCGATGGCGACTATCCGTTGGTTGACAAAGAAGAAGTTGACCTGATGGACGTTGGTCCGAACCAGATTGCTTCGGTTGCTGCATCGCTCATTTCGTTCCTCGAACACGACGATGCCAACCGTGCATTGATGGGATCGAACATGATGCGCCAGGCAGTTCCGTTACTCCGCCCCGAAGCCCCGATTGTGGGAACAGGGTTGGAAGGAAGGGCAGCTGCCGATTCCAAAGTGCTTATTCAGGCTGAGGCAGACGGTGTGGTGGAATTTGTTGATGCCACGCAAATTATTGTACGGTACGATGTTACAGACGACGATCGCTTTGTAAGTTTCGATCCGGAAGTGGTAACCTATCCGCTTCAGAAATATACCAAAACCAACCAGGGTACAACAATTGATTTGAAACCAATTGTTGTGAAAGGACAACGGATTTCCAAAGGAGAAATTCTAACCGAAGGTTATGCTACCGAGAATGGTGAATTGGCTTTGGGCCGTAACCTTATGGTGGCATTTATGCCCTGGCAGGGATACAATTACGAGGATGCAATCGTTATTTCGGAACGTATTGTTCGCGAAGATGTATTTACTTCTGTTCATGTTGATGAATATAGTCTGGAGGTTCGCGATACCAAACGCGGACTCGAAGAATTTACATCGGACATTCCGAACGTAAGTGAAGAAGCAACAAAAAATCTCGACGAGAACGGACTTATCCGTATTGGTGCTGACGTAAAACCCGGCGATATTCTTATTGGAAAGATTACTCCGAAGGGAGAATCAGATCCGTCGCCAGAGGAAAAATTACTGCGTGCCATTTTCGGAGATAAAGCCGGCGATGTTAAAGATGCATCGTTAAAAGCTTCTCCTTCTTTGTCGGGTATTGTTATCGATAAAAAATTGTTTTCGAGGGTTGCCAAAGACAAAAAAGGGAAAACAGCAACCAAAACACTTCTCGATCAGATTGACGAAAATTTCGATCGCGAAATTGCTGCCTTAAGGGCTCGTCTTGAAGACAAACTCTTTACCATTGTAACCGGAAAAACCTCGCAGGGGGTTAAAGATTATTATGGAACGGAAGTAATTCCGAAAGGAGTGAAATTCACTTTGAAACAGCTTCAGGAGATTGATTATCTTTCGGTTAACCCATCGAAATGGACTACCGATAAAGACAAAAACGACTTGATCTTCAGGGTAATCAACAATTACATTATGAAGCACAAGGAAGCTGAAGCTTTCGCAAGGCGTGAACGTTACAATGTAACCATTGGTGACGAGTTGCCGGCAGGTATAATTCAACTGGCAAAAATCTTCATTGCTAAAAAGCGGAAGTTGCAGATTGGTGATAAAATGGCCGGACGCCATGGAAACAAAGGTATTGTTTCGCGTGTGGTTCGCCAGGAAGATATGCCTTTCCTTGCAGACGGAACGCCTGTTGACATTGTGCTGAATCCGCTTGGTGTGCCATCGAGGATGAACCTGGGACAGATTTACGAAACAGTTCTCGGCTGGGCCGGGAAAGAG
>CAZCPH010000526.1:0-1943 GCA_964500105.1 uncultured Mariniphaga sp.
GTTTTGAAATTGAAAATCTGCTGTTAAACCAGAACGATCATATCCGGGGATTTTCCAGTAAAACTGCTGCCGGCAAACAAAGATTAAGTGTAAATCTGGAGCATGTTTTGTTTTTGCGCCAACAGTTTTACAAATTTAATATGGCTATCTACGGGTTTGCAGATGTTGGCATAATTGGCTCCAACAAATCGCTTATTTTTACCGAAAATTATTACAGTGGTCTGGGATTTGGCATGCGTATCCACAATGAAAACCTGGTGTTTAAAACCTTTCATCTGCGACTTGGGTTTTACCCGTTTCCTCCTTCCGATGTGGGGTTTGTTGGTTTTATACTGGAAGAGCAGCTGAAGAAAGATTTTTACAGCTTTCGGCCAACTGCTCCCCAACCACTTCGGTTTGAATGAATTTTTTTTCAGAGGTATTCAATTTCAACTTGTTTGAAGAATTTGTTGGTTAGAATTTTTATGATTCGTTTTACCACAATTTTTCGCAATTCCAGCTCCAGTGGCTGCTCCGGATCCTGATGTGCCCAGTTAATGCGGGTTCCAAGAATTATCTCTATGGAATCGTGCTGGAGCAGTAATTTTACCACTTTTTCGGCCGGACTGTCCTGCAACCGGGTTTCGCTGTTGTAGTTCTCCAGAATCTCCTCCACCTTTCCAAGGGTTAAAATGCCTTCGGTCACCATTTCAAACCCGTCCATTCTGGCAATTGGAGGCAACGTCTGAGGATTTTTTGGCAAGTGTTCAATATCTACAGGAATATCCAGTTCTCGGGCAATAATTTCGGCCGTTGTGCCACCGCAAATGATTTTCTTACCGTTGAAATTTTTAATCCGGTCAACAAAATCGTAGTCTTTTATTTTGTAAAAAGGCGGCCCGGTAATGAGCATAAATTTTCGGGGTTCCCTGAAATAAATCACTCCGCAGGTGGTGTCGTCCTTTACTTCAAAATTATCATTCATTGCAGCCTGGTTGTTAATTTTTCGTGCCAGTTTCGAGGCCGAAATATCGGGCATCCTGTTCACCTGGTTCAGGGCAAAATCGTAAACGTTTTCAATTCCCCAGCCCACAGGATAACGGCTGTTGCCCAGTCCCGACTGCACTACGCCATCAGACAGAAAAACCAGGCGGTCTTCTTTGCGGGCCGTAAATTCCCTGCACCGCAGTAATTTTCCTTCATT
The DNA here is from genome assembly GCA_964500105.1 of uncultured Mariniphaga sp. Classification (GTDB taxonomy): domain Bacteria; phylum Bacteroidota; class Bacteroidia; order Bacteroidales; family Prolixibacteraceae; genus Mariniphaga. The sequence goes on from CAZCPH010000526.1 coordinate 1,184, forward strand.
TTCCCTGCCGCGTACTTCCAGCATATATTCTTTCGGAAAGTATGACTGACCGTTCCGGATAATTAGAACCGGCGGATTATCGTAGTTGATAATGCGAACATGCCCGTCGGTTTCAATTTCAATAATGGTGAATGTTGCATAGCTCTCTTTGCCATCACTGCTTTTGGGCAAGGCTTCCATGATAATCCGGGCCGAAATTTCGGGTTTGGTATGAAACCGTGTATATTTTAAAGCCATAGTGGCAGTAAGTGTGGCCAGCACACTGGCTTTTATTCCGTGTCCGATGCCATCGCTTAAAACCAGAATTGTACGGCCTTCTTCCTTGAAAATATCCGACATGAAAACATCGCCGCAGGCAATTTCGCCTTTTGGTTTTTTTTGCTGAACATCAATTTCAACGTGGTAGTTTGGATTATTCGTCGTCGCCATATCTGTACGATTGTATAATTGAATTCAACAGTTCCTCTGTTTCAGCAGCATTTTCGCCCAGCAGGTGGGCAATTTTTTGCACGGTATCAATGTTTTGCTGTTTAATTCGCTGCGCACGGTTAATTATTTCATCGCGCACCAGCAATGGCGCCGACATGTCGCGAATAACCGCACCAACCACTTTTTGCTTGTATAACGTAACTACCGATACATGCAGCAACTTGTTACTGAATTTGATGTCGCGCTCAAGCATCTCTTCGCCCGATGACAAAATACTTTGCATCATTTTGAAAATCACTTCGGGTACAAGCACTTCCACATCGGCACCCTT
>CAZCPH010000526.1:1953-2619 GCA_964500105.1 uncultured Mariniphaga sp.
CCGGGAATGGTTTCGTAAAGCTCTGCAGTTTCTTCACCCATCAGCCGGGCGAAACTTTCGTTCGAATCCACCACTTTGTGCCGCTCATCCATTAAAACGATTCCCACATTGATTTTGTGCAGCATGTGCGACGAAATTTCCATCGATTCCTGCGCTTTTTCCAGTCGCAGTTCGGTTTTCTTCAACCGGGTAACATCGTTTATTGAACCGACTATACCTGTAATTTCACCTTCGTTGCTTCGGATTACTGCTTTGTTGATGACCACATCCATGTGCGAGCCGTCTTTTTGCTGCACTTGTGTTTCGTAAATCTGAATGTCGGGATTGGCAAACAGTTCCTGGTCTTTGTGATGATAAATTTCGGCCATGGTTTTGGTGTGAATTTCGTACACCGATCTGCCGATAATCTGCTCTCTTGGCCGTCCCGAAAATTCTTCGTGAGCCTTGTTGCACATTTGGTAAACACTGTTTAAATCCCTGTAAAATATCGGGATAGGCAATGCGTCGAAGATTTTTTGATAAAATTCGGGATCGTCGATGTTGCCGGGCAGAAAAGATTTTTTGTCGTAAATCATTTTTAGTTTTTTTTCCGGAGTTATTTGAAGCCGAAAAGTAACGAATAAAAACGTTATTTACATTCATTTTAAATCTATTTAAAAACAGGAA
>CAZCPH010000527.1:0-2616 GCA_964500105.1 uncultured Mariniphaga sp.
TTCTGGGAAAAGGGTGAACGACCGGTTGATTTGGGATTGTATGTGGAGTACATCCTTCCGCGAAAAGAGTATAAAAATGCCGAACAGATTGAAATCAAGTGGATTCTGGAAAAAGACTTCCGGTTTCATTCGTTGGTTCTAAATCCAACTTTCGAGAAAAACATCAGCGGTCCCGATGTGGATGAAGGCGTTGAATTTGCCTTAAATGGCGGCTGGTATTACCGCGAAAGCCTGAAAATTCAGCCAGGAATAGAATTCTATTCCAAATGGGGTGAATTGAGCGACATGACACCGTTCAACGAATCGCGAACCTACATTTTCCCGGCTGTTGATATTATTTTTGGAACCCATGGGCGCATTACCTGGCATACCGGAGCCGGCTTCGGATTGACCAATCCGGCCGATAATTTCGTATTCAAATCGATACTCTCCATCGGATTCTTTTAAATTGAATCCATTCAAAACAAACCGAAATCAAAAACAAAAAAAAATTCAACGATGAAACAGTTTGTCATATATTTCACCATAATGATTCTTGCAGGGGTTGCCATTGGCCAAAGTCAGTCGAAGCTGAAATCGCAAGCCCAGAACCAGCTCAAACCGTATCATTTTTTTGAAGACCCACAGGTTTGCTCCGGCTGCCACTGGGATAAGTTTGAACGCTGGAACGTGTCGCAACACTCCAAAGGATTTACCGGTGATTTCTTTCAGAAACAGTTTTACGATCTGGTGCTGGCCTCCGAATCGTTTGCACCCGAACTTAAAGACGTGAAAGACGGTTGTATCGGATGCCATTCGCCCAGCGCTTTTCTGGCCGGAGAAATGGTTCCGCCCGAAGCAGTAACCTACGATAATCACTGGAATGCAGGCGATGGTTACAAAACTCAGGCCGACCGCGGCATTTTCTGCGATTTTTGCCACACCATCAGCCATTTCAGAAACGAACCGCCGTTTAATCACGATTATGTTTCAACCGCAACCGAAGCTGTGGACACCAAGTTTGGCGATTTGGAATTTCCGTGGTCGCCACACCATGAAACGGCTACTTCCGAAATTTTTGAAGACCCGATGATGTGCGCCACCTGCCACAACGAGCTGAACCCGTATGATGTTTGGGTAAAAGCTACGTTTACAGAATACGAAGAAAGTGTTTATCCGTTTCGCGGTGTGGCCTGCCAAACCTGTCACATGCAACCCATGGGCGGCAAACCGGCGAAAATGGGCCTCATTCGGCCACACAACACCGACCACTGGTTTGGCGGTGGATTTACCGAATTTGTGGAAGGCGCTGCAACGGTTACCATCCATTTACCGGAAACCGGTTATGAACCCGGCCGGAATGTAGATTTTTCAGTGGATGTACAGGCTGTGGCCACCGGACATAAATTTCCAACCGGTTCGACCGAAGAACGCGACGTGTGGTTGCGGTTATCGCTGGTTGATAGAGAGGGAAATGAACTGCTGCATATTCCGGTTCCCAAAAATCCGGACGACCCGAATGACAACTACTTTATAACCAGCAACGACGTGGTGGCATATCCGTCGCACAGCAAGCTTTCGGAGCCCATTGCCCGCGATGCGCTTCCCGAAGGTGACCGGCTTTACCACAGCGCATTCCTCGACAGCGAAGGCGAATTTACTTTTGCTCAGTGGCTTTGTGTTGAAGAAATTGAAAACCGGCTGGGTCCGCTTGAAATACGCACCGAAAACTATTCGTTTACCGTTCCGCAGAATTTGCCTGAAGAAGTTTACTTGCAGGCCAAACTGAACTACCGCCGCATGCCCGATTCGCTGGCCGATTTTTTTGGAATCGACCGCCGGCCGATAATTCAAGTAGCAAAAACTGTGAGAAGAATAAAATAAACACTCGGAAATTATTTCATTTTTTTGACCTTATATTTTTAAGCTAATTTGAGGATAAATATCCCAAAGTTCCAGCCATTGGAAATGGATTTTAGACCAAGAAACCTGATAATTAGAATAAATAATTTATCTTACCATAACAGATTAATGTTCTTATGAGCATGATAGTTGTATTGATAAAGTATTTTAAAAAAATAAAAGTTTCAAGTTTTATTTTATTTGGCGTTGGTGCTATTTTACTTATTTCAGTAGTATTTGGTATAGTCTCAGGTTCTTCCAATGAAAACCCTTTATTATTAAAAAACAAATATTACGCATTTTTTATTGGTGTTTTAATCGCACCTTTTCTTGAAACAATTATCTTTCAGGCAATTCCATTCTATTTAGTAAAGAAATATCTAAAGATTAAAAAGAAGTTTTGCATTTTCATATTCATAGCACCTATCTTATTTATACACAACTTTAATCTGGCATATATCATGTTATCCTATTTAGTGGGAATAATTTTTGCTTTCTTATATTACATTTCTTATTTCAGAAAAGAAAATTCTGTATTGATAATTTCAATCATACACTTTATCAATAATTTGATTGCTTTTAGCGCTTTCTATTTATTATAATATTAAAGATTTTTAAGGTCAGACACAACAGATAATGACCTGAAAATAGTCTGCAAGGCCAACCTTTTGCATCTAAAAACGTTTACGGCAGTTCACCAAAATAAATTTCCGGTGGAACACCAGTACTTTTACG
>CAZCPH010000528.1:0-2607 GCA_964500105.1 uncultured Mariniphaga sp.
GCGACCCTCGGCGTGACAGGCCGATATTCTAACCAAACTGAACTACCGCACCAATATTTTTTGCTTTTGAGAACTTTTTTGCTGTCGTTTTTTAAATGACGGTGCAAATATATACTTTCTTTTTTTTCTGCAATACAAAAAAAATAATATTTTTTTGAAAGATTTCAGACGACTGAATATAAGAAACTTACCTCTTTACGCTTTCTTAATTTTTATCAGATTTTCTTCACTTAAATGTTTCTCTCCATTCCACCGGTATGCTAAAAGTGTCTTGCTTCCGGCAATACATGTGTCGAGACAGCAAATGTTGGGCTTAATGATATGTGGTCCGTGGCTCCGGCAATAATGTCCGAAAAAAACGACAGGTGCATTTTCCGGGTATGGAAATGTTTCCGGCAAAATCTCTGATGGGACAGTGTAGGCAGGCAGTTGAAATTTACTTTCGAAGGAAAGCTCTTCAAAAGTTTTTCCTTCCGGCTCTTCCCACCATCGCATTCTGAATGAACGGGGCGAAACACCTTTGTTACTGATAATTTTCAGGTCGCCAGGCATTCTAAACTGCAGTCCTTTAGTCACAAGCCAAATGTTTTTTGTCAGTTCAGAGGTCTGATTTTTATAGATTTTCTTAAAAACCTCTTTTTTTATTTTGCCAGGCGGAAGGTTGGCTTTCAGGTAGTTTACTGCGTGGTCTGACCAGCAGGCATGAACCACGCGGATTCCATCGAGTTCAAGGAATAGTGGTAAGGTACGAAGCCAGCGCAAATGACTCTGCCATTCATCAGGAGAATTACTGAATTCGTTAAAAGTTTTTAATCCGGAAATAAAGCTTTTTAGCGGCGGTTTTATCAGTGGGTTTCCTTTTTTATCGTTTAAATAGGCAATAATAATATTGATTTCATGGTTTCCCAAAACAGCCAGTGCATTGCCGTTCTCCACCATTTTACGGATGATGCGGATGGTTTTTTTTATTTGAGGCCCCCGGTTGATAAAATCACCCACAAAAACAGCTTTTCGCGTGGGATGCATATAACCCGATTCGGTTTTCTGATATCCCAGTTCCAGCAAAAGTTTCTTTAAAAGCTGGGCATGACCGTGAACATCTCCAATAATATCGTACATAAGCAAAGAATGAAACCCTAAAATAAAAATAGCTGCCGGAATTGACAGCTATTTTTAAAATTATTTATGAACCATTACCAAAAATAGGCATAGAAAACCAAAATAATGGCTATTATAATAATTGAGTTGATTACATCCCAATGGTTGTAAGAAGCACGTACTTCTGCCATCTGTTCTTTCGAAGCAGTCCCGAGTGTCAGCCCTGCAATAACCAACGGGTCTTTGGGTTTTGTAAAATAACTGATAATTACCATCGAAACAATGACAAGAACAAACAGGTAAATTTCGTAGTGGAGCCAGTTGTGTACCAGGAAAATTTTGTAAATCAGTGAAGTTTCTTCTATTGAACCTGCAAAAACATTCAATCCCAGGCGAGTCATCCCCAGTGTAAATCCGATGAGTAATCCCCAAAAGCCGGCTGCAGGGGTTGTCTTTTTCGAAACAACACCAAGAAGGAATACTGCTGCAATACCGGGTGCAAGTAACGACTGCACATCCTGAAGGTATTCGTACAACACTTTGCCAAGTCCTTTCATTACCGGAATCCAGGCTATACCAAGCAAAACAATGACAACTGTTGCCAGACGGCCAACAATAACGTAATGGCGTTCATTTTTATCCGGTCTGTATTTCTGGTAGAAATCGATGGTAAACAACATTGCCGACGAGTTAAACAACGACGCCAGAGAGCTCATCAAAGCGGCTAAAATTCCACCAATTACAATCCCTGTGAAACCCATCGGAAGAAGTTCTTTCACCATGGTGGAAAATGCTGCATCGTTGGACTCCAGTGTCAACAAACCTTTTTGCTGTAAAGCGTAAGCTATCATTCCGGGAATCAGAAAAATGAAAACCGGCGTCAGTTTCAGATAGGCTCCAAAAATGGTTCCGCGACGCGACTGCTTCATGTCACGACCGGAAAGTACACGTTGCACAATAAACTGGTCGGTACACCAGTACCAGAAGCCGATTATGGCTGATCCCAGAATAACACCGGTCCATGGGAAATCCGGGTCTTTGGGTGACCGCATCAGGCTCGTCATCGAATCGCCATGGACAGTTACATTGGCGCTGCAAATTTCCATCATCTCATTCCAGCCACCAACTTTAATGAGGCCCAACACCAGAACAGCAATGGAACCGACCAGCAAAATAGGTGTCTGCAAAACCGATGTATACAGCACCGCTTTCATTCCTCCAAACGTAGTGTAAAGGCCGGTTAAAACAACCAGACCAATGGCGCTAATCCAGAAAAAGTCGATATCGTAACCAAAAAAGGTAACATATTCAATGTTAAACACATCTTTAAAAACAACCCCACCTGCATACACTGTAACAGCCACTTTTGTAAGAACATAACTTACAAGTGATATTATAGACAGAAAGGAACGGGCCTGCGGATTATACCTTCGCTCGAGGAATTCGGGCATGGTAAAAACTTTACTGCGGGCATAAAAGGGAACAAAAAGCCAGCCCAGCATTAAAATC
>CAZCPH010000529.1:0-2602 GCA_964500105.1 uncultured Mariniphaga sp.
CCGGATTTTTTATGGCTTCAAGCGCAAAAACACAACTTTCAAGTTTTCGTTCAGCTTCCGGTTTTCGTTCATTACTGCTTTTCGTATTTTTCAAATAATGCTGGAAATACGACAACGCCTCTTCGTAATTCCCGGTAGAAAACAAAGCATTGGCCAGTCGCCAGGTTACCAAAGGCATAGTGGTAATTCGGGCTGCTTTTTTCAGGTGAAAAATTTCACGTTGGGTATCTTTTGTTTCATAAAAAATATCGGCCAGAAGCAGCCGTGCTTCCAGAAAAGAAGAGTCGTTTTGTAAAATCTGTTCACAGCGGTTAATGGCCTTTGCATACTCCTGACGTGCAGCCAGTTCGCGGGCTTCGTCAAACCACTTTTGGGTTTTTCGGCCCGGCTGTGCAAAAAGTATCGTCGGAAGCATTGTTAACGACAACAAAACCAACACATTGACTCTGGTTAATTTACGTGAAAAACTGAACCAATTCCTTCTTATTTCCGTATAAATTTTCATTATGACTTAAAAACTAACTAAAAATGAAAACAATTTGTTCTTTGTATTTGTATTTTTTCTTAATTTGGCTTAAGAATTTAAAAACTGTATAAAATTAATTGTCTTATTTTTTTGAATGAACGTTAAAAATGAAACGGAAAGTAAACAAAAAAAATTTCATCGAAGCTGACAACTTCGAACGGAAACAAAAAAAACACCTGGGCAAACGGGACAAAAGTTCCAAAAGAAGACTTACCATTTATGACGAATTCGATGATGAAGAACTTGATGACTACTCTTCAAGCTACGACGATTTCGACGAAGAAGATGACTTTTAACCTTTACACTATTCGAAAAAATCCATTTTAAATAATCAAAAAATCCCCTGCCAGGCGTTGATTCAAGGGAAAATGCTATTTGGGAAGAAATGCATCTGCTCCGGGGTAGTTGTATTTTGCCCGGGCAATTTTTTCCGGAAAGCAAAAGTACGTTACCTCTGCATGTGCACAGGTTTCCCCTTCGCCATCCTGTAAAGTACATGCAATCCGGGCCAGGCGTTTTTCCGTTGAAATCATTCTGGCCCTTACGGTTATTTCTCCTTTTGAAATGTAAACTGGTTTGGAATACTGCACATTCATTGCTGTGGTAACGCCCGATGTTTTCAGTTGCACAAAAATCAGCCATGCAGCAGCTTCGTCCAGCAATGTGGCCTGTATGCCGCCATGCAAAACGCCAATCCACCCTTCGTAATTTTTTTGAGGATGCCATTTGGCCAACAACTCTTCGCCATCGAGCCAAAACTCCAGGTGCAACCCATGTTCATTTGCCGGCGAACAGCCAAAACAGTTGTATTCTCCTGTTTCTGCTGCCTGTATAAAAGGGTTGGTAATTTTTCTCATTACATTACTGTTTGCATTAAAAAAGGCCGGCAAATGCTGCCAGCCTGCTTTATACTTTTCTGAACTAAAATTAGTTTCCTCCTAAAATCAACGGAAGTCCCTCTTTTCCGCTTCCAATTACAATAACCTTCGAATTGGGTGATTCAGCCAGATCAATGGTGGCTTCAATTCCACGCTGTTTCAAAATCTGATCGGTTAAACTGGCGTTAATAATCCGGTTAAAAGCAGCAATCCCCTCGGCTTCAATACGCCGGCGTTCGGCTTCCGATTCTTCCCTGCGCAGCCTGAATTCGTAGGCCAGAGCTTCCTGCTCAGTTTTCAGTTTAGATTCAATGGCCTCCTTAATTTGCGGAGGCAGATTAATGGAACGGATAAGCAAAGCACGCATATCAATGTAATTCGCACCCAGTGCTTTGCGGGTTTCATCAATAATGCTTTGCTCCACCTCTGCGCGTTTGGTGGAATAAATCTCCTCTGCAGTATATCGCCCGGCAACCTGGCGCACCGTTGAACGCACTTCAGGAACTACCAGAACATTGATATAATTGGTTCCAAACTGCTGGTACAAATTCCCGATTTGCGAATAATTGGGATTGAAACGAACTGTTATATCGGTGTTAATTGACAACCCGTTACGGTCGAGTACGTCCATGGTTTCTTCGCGCTGTTGTTCTCTCACGGTAAAAATGTAGAGATTGTTCCACGGCGCAATAATATGAAAACCTTCGCCATAAATATTTTCGGTATCAAGTCCCGAAGTGTAAGGTCTGAAAATAACACCACGCTCACCCGCATCGATGATAAAAAACATGCGTCCGCCAAAAAGTAAAATCACCACCAGCACTGCTACGATGGCTACAATGTAAGATGTTTTAAAATTGAACTTCATTTCCAAAATTTTTAATTTCTACAAATGTAATGATTTAGCGGGTTCATGGAAATTACTTTTTACTTCTTTTCCCATTCATAATTTAATCATCACACAATAGAAATGTATATTTGAAGCTGAAAATATTTTTTTTGGTTATAAAATAGCATGAGAATGGGATTCACATAAAAATGAGATGAATAAAATCTCAAGCAAATTCCATTGTTCAGGTAAAAAATGAAAATTTCAAACGAATGAAAAACTTAATCTGCCTGCTGCTTCTTTTTGCGTTTGCAATCCGGTCTCCGGCTCAGAATTTTTTCCGGGAAGATTATAAAACGGGTGAAAAAT
>CAZCPH010000530.1:0-238 GCA_964500105.1 uncultured Mariniphaga sp.
GGTGTCACCTTCGGTAATGGAAGCTTTAATAATGATCTCTGCCATTTCGTCTTCAAGGTATTTTTGAATGGCTCTTTTCAGAGGTCTTGCACCAAATTGCGGGTCGTAACCTTTTTCTGCAAGAAAATCTTTTGCTGCAGGCGAAATTTTCAGTTTGTAATTCAGGGCTTCAACCCGGTTATACAATTCTTTAATTTCAATATCAATAATCTGATGAATATGTTTTTTATCCAGCTGA
>CAZCPH010000530.1:254-2587 GCA_964500105.1 uncultured Mariniphaga sp.
CAATACGGTTCAAAAATTCCGGAGCGAATGCTTTTTTCAGTGCTTTCTGAATAACATACTTCGCGTGGTCGTTGTCTGATTCTGCCGATTTGTTAATGGTAAATCCAACACCCCTGCCAAAGTCTTTCAGCTGGCGGGTACCGATGTTGGATGTCATAATTATTATGGTATTTTTAAAGTCAACGCTTCGGCCTAAACTGTCGGTTAAACGGCCTTCATCCAATAATTGCAGTAAAATATGGAAAACATCCGGATGGGCTTTTTCCATTTCATCCAGCAACACAACCGAGTATGGTTTTCTTCTCACTTTTTCAGTCAGCTGGCCACCTTCTTCGTAACCCACATATCCCGGAGGAGCTCCCACCAAACGCGATACAGAGAATTTCTCCATATATTCGCTCATGTCGATACGGATTAACGAATCGAGACTATCGAACAGATAAGTTGCCAGCACCTTTGCCAGTTGTGTTTTTCCAACACCCGTCGGGCCTAAAAAGATGAACGAACCGATTGGTCTGTTCGGGTCTTTCAGTCCGGCGCGGTTTCGTTGAATGGCTTTTACAATTTTCTGAATAGCCTCTTCCTGACCGATTACCTTCGATTTTAAATCCTTCTCCATGCTCATCAGGCGCTTGCCTTCAGCCTGTGCAATGCGCTGAACAGGAACACCCGACATCATGGCAACCACTTCTGCAACCTTTTCTTCATCAACGGTTTCACGGTGGTTTACCAATTCTTTTTCCCAGTTTTCCTTTTCTTTTTCAAGCAACTGGAGCAGATTTTTTTCTTTATCTCTGAAATTGGCTGCCAGCTCGAAATTCTGACTTTTAACGGCAGCAATTTTCTCTTCTTTTGTTGTTTCTATTTTTTCTTCCAGCTTCACAATTCTTTCGGGCACATTAATGTTCGAAATGTGTACCCGCGAACCGGCTTCGTCAAGGGCATCAATTGCTTTGTCCGGAAGATAACGGTCGGAAATATACCTTGCGGTTAATTTAACGCACGCGTCGATGGCTTTTGGAGTGTAATTTACATTGTGATGGTCTTCGTAGCGGCTTTTTATATTGTTCAGAATTTCAATGGTTTCGTCCACCGAAGTAGGTTCAACCATCACTTTCTGAAACCGGCGTTCCAGGGCACCGTCTTTTTCAATGTGCTGCCGGTATTCATCCAAAGTAGTGGCTCCGATACATTGAATGTCGCCCCGTGCAAGAGCTGGCTTCAGCATATTTGCTGCATCGAGCGATCCGGTGGCACCACCTGCACCAACAATTGTGTGAATTTCGTCGATAAAAAGAATGACGTTGTTCACTTTGGTCAGTTCGTTCAGGATGGCTTTCATCCGTTCTTCAAACTGGCCGCGGTACTTTGTTCCTGCCACAATGGATGCAATGTCGAGGCTGACTACCCGTTTATCAAATAAAATTCGTGAAACTTGTTTACCAACTATCCGCAGTGCAAGTCCTTCGGCAATTGCAGATTTTCCAACACCGGGTTCACCAATTAAAATCGGATTATTTTTTTTCCGCCGGCTTAAAATTTGTGCCAGCCGTTCAATTTCACGTTCGCGGCCAACAATAGGGTCGAGGCTGTTCTCCTCAGCAAGTTTGGTGATATCTATTCCGAAGTTATCGAGTACCGGAGTATCTGATTTTGGCGCCGATCCTTTTTTGGGAGTCTGGCCGCCACCAGGCCCTCTTGAAAACGCACCAGATGGTTCATCGTCTTCACTGTCGGGAAAATCCGACCGCGCTTCTGTACTTTTATAATCTTTCAGCTGCGATTTTACGATGTAATAATTTACCCCAAATTCAACCAGTAGTTGGGTAACAATATTTTCATTGTCTTTTAAAATTGCCAGCAGCAGATGGCCGCTGTTGGCTGTGGGGCTTTTAAACCAACGGGCTTCCAGATAGACAAGTTTCAGCGTTTTTTCTGTAGATTTCAGCATCATCAAATCGGCGTTTCCATCAACCGGTTTGCCTGATTTTACCTTTTTCTCTATCAGCTGTTTAATATCTGCCAGATTAACACCCAGGTTTTCAAGTATATCGGTTGCAATTCCTTCACCGTCTCTTAAAATACCAAGAAAAAGGTGCTCCTGACCAATGTAATCGTTTCCAAGCCTGATGGCTTCTTCGCGACTGTAACCAATAATATCTTTTATCCTTGGAGAAAATTGAGAATCCATATTCATTTTTAAAGTTTACCTATTTAAACAAAAACTATTCCTAATAGTTTGAGCCACTAAAATACTTAAAATACCGGTGCAAAATTAATAAACATCGGGGAAGTTTTTAAGGAATAAGCTGGTTGACTGAATTATTGACAGT
>CAZCPH010000531.1:0-2571 GCA_964500105.1 uncultured Mariniphaga sp.
AGCTGCCTTACTTGTCGGTGGTTGGCCGCCCCAACGTGGGTAAATCGTCGTTTATAAATACCCTGCTGGGCGAAGAACGCTACATTGTTACCGACGTGGCGGGCACCACCCGCGATTCCATTCATACCCGTTACAACAAGTTCGGGCACGATTTTGTGATTATTGACACTGCCGGACTGCGCAAAAAAGGCAAAGTGCACGACGACATTGAGTTTTATTCGGTTTTACGCTCGGTGCGCACCATCGAAAGTTCCGATGTGTGCTTGTTGCTTATTGATGCCACACGGGGTTTGGAAGGACAGGACATGAATATATTCAACCTGATTGTTCGCAACAAAAAAGGCGTGGTTATTCTGGTGAACAAGTGGGATTTGATTGAAAAAGACGGCCATTCCACCCGAAAAGTGGAGGAAGATATCCGCGAACGCATTGCGCCTTTTGTGGATGTGCCCATCCTTTTTATTTCGGCCATTACCAAACAACGGGTGCACAAAGCGCTTGAAATAGCCATGAAAGTGAATGAAAACCGCAAAAGGCGAATCAAAACATCGAAACTGAATGAGGTTTTGTTAGAGGCCGTTGAAAAATACCCGCCTCCATCGGTAAAAGGGAAATACATCAAAATTAAATACGTTACACAACTGCCATCGCCAACGCCGGCATTTGCGCTGTTTGCCAATTTGCCGCAATACATTAAGGAGCCCTACAAACGATATATCGAAAACAAAATCCGGGAAAACTTTGACTTTACCGGAGTGCCTGTTCAGGTGTATTTCAGGCAGAAGTAAAAAAAATTACAACTCCCTTTCCAGCTCTTCCAGTGAAGCGCCTTTGGTTTCGGGCACAAAAAACCGTACCCAAACCAGTTGCAGCACCATCATAAAGCAAAACAGTCCGAAAATGAACTGGGGCGCCCAGGCTTCGGCCATCAGCGGAAATACCAGGGTGAGGGCTGCGGCAAAAAACCAGTGGGTGAAACTGCCCAGCGACTGTCCGAAGGCCCGCTGCCGGTTGGGAAAAATTTCGCTGATAAAAACCCAGATAACGGCGCCCTGACCAACGGCATGGGCGGCTATGAATGCAAAAATACAAAACGGCACAATGCCCGGGTTTCCCGAAGCAAAAGCCCACGAAGTAAGTCCCAGTGAAGCAATGTACCCAAAAGAGCCAATGTAGAGTAACTTTCTGCGTCCCAGCCGGTCAATCAGCCACAATCCCACAAAAGTGAAAATCAGGTTGGTGACTCCAACTCCGATAGATTGCAATAGCGCTGCCTGCGATTCCAAACCGGTCATTTCGAAAATGCGCGGAGCAAAATAGAGCACGGCATTGATGCCCGAAAGCTGGTTGAAAAAAGCGATAAAAACGGCCAGGAAAGCCGGTTTCAGCAATTTTCGCGTAAAGAATTTATGGGTTTTGTTTTGCTGATTTCCGGAGTTTTCAATTTCCTGCACCAGGGAATTCAGTTCTTCTGCAGAAAAACCGGGATTTACCCTTTTCAAAACTGCCAGTCCGGCTTCACGATTTTTGTTCTGTACAATCAGCCAACGCGGGCTCTCGGGCAACCCAATGCAAGACAGCGTAAAAATGAGTGCGGGAATCGCTTCCACGCCCAGCATCCAGCGCCAGGCATTTTCGCCAATGCCGCCCAGCAGCGAGTTGGACAGATAAGCAACCAGAATTCCAAAAACAATGTTGAACTGGAACATGCCGGTTAAGCGTCCTCGCATGGCAGGTGGCGCAATTTCGGAAATAAACATGGGTGCTGCCACGGTGGAAATACCCACACCCACACCGCCGATGAACCTGAAAAACATGAAGGAATAAACTCCGGGCGCCAGCGCAGAACCGAAGGCCGAAGCCAGATAAAACACGCCAATCCAAAGTAAAGTTTTCTTCCGGCCAAAAACCTGAGCAGGCCAGCCGCCTGTTAATGCACCCAAAACGGTTCCCCACAACGCCATGCTGATGGCCAGTCCGTGCAACGAGCTGTTCAACTCCCAAAGCGATTGAATTTTTTGTTCTGCGCCGGAAATAACCACCGTGTCGAATCCAAAAAGAAAACCTGCCAGTGAGGCAACTATCGCACTTTTGTATAGAAAATTTCTGCCGTTCATCGGTTCAGTTTTAATGTTTCTGAGTTTTATTTTACATGCAGAACACCATCAGGCGTTGCAGTAAAAGTGCATTTTTTTATCAGAATAAACGAGGCTCACCATATAAATTTTCAACCAACGCCTGTTAATGCTCATTTTCAACCACATTTTTGTAATTTTGACGAAAATGATAAGCTATGTTCATTGTACACGTTTTTGTTCACGTAGAGAAAGACTACATTGAGGATTTTAAGCAGGTAACGGTTGAAAATGCCCGCCAGAGCTTGCAGGAACCCGGAATTACCCGGTTCGATGTGATTCAGCAGCAGGATGATCCTTCACGGTTTTTGCTGGTGGAAGTTTACCGCACTTATGAAGATCCTGCCCGGCACAAAGAGACCGAACATTACCAGCGCTGGCGCGATGAAGTGGCCCATATGATGGCCGAACCCCATACTTCTGTGAAGTATTTTAA
>CAZCPH010000532.1:0-2567 GCA_964500105.1 uncultured Mariniphaga sp.
CTATGATATTATCGTCGGTGGCCCAATAAGTATCGGGATTACCATCGGTTACATTTCCGGCTTTGTATTTTCGTGAATTGCCCCTGATGTTGGTTGCCGTTACCCGCTTCCCGGCTGCCAGATTGTGAGCAAAATCGGCTTTTATCGCTTCGGCAAGCTTCATCACTTGTTCCACATCTTTTTCATGAATCAGTCCACGCGTGTCCACCGGAAAATTGAGCAAAAACGACGCGTTTCTTCCAATGGAGTTGTAATAAATATCCAGCAGGTGGGGCAAAGTCTTCACTTTATGGTCTTCCGAAGGATGGTAATACCAGCCCGGACGAATGGAAACATCCACTTCGGCAGGCACCCAGTGGGTTCCGTCTTCGTGTCCTGTGCGCAGCTCTGCATAGTTGGGCGAACCCGGATAAAACTCATCGCGGCGGATGGGTGCCCAGTTGGTTTTCATAGCCCAACCCTCTTCGTTTCCTACCCAGCGCACGTCGGGACCATTATCGCTGAACAAACAAGCCATGGGCTGAAGCTCACGCACTATTTTATATGTATTTTCCCAGTCGTAATAGGTTTTACGGTCAATTCTACGCTCTTCATTAGCGCCGCCGTACCATCCGGTTCCGCCGTTGGCGCCGTCAAACCAAACTTCGAAAACATCTCCGTAGTTGGTTAGCAACTCGCGCAACTGATTTCGGAAATAGGTTAGATATTCGGGTTTTCCGTAATCGGGATGATTTCTGTCCCAGGGAGAGAGATAGACGCCAAACTTCAGTCCGTACTCTTTGCAGGCATCAGCCAGTTCGCGCACCACATCACCTTTGCCGTTTTTCCAGGGGGAATTTTTTACCGAATGTTCGGTATATTCCGAAGGCCACAGGCAAAACCCGTCGTGGTGTTTGGCTGTGAGAATGATTCCCTTCATTCCTGCTTCCTTGCACACCCGGGCCCACTGGCGGGTATCCAGTTCAGTTGGATTAAAAAGCTCCGGACTTTCGTCGCCAAACCCCCACTCCATGTTGGTAAATGTGTTCATGTTAAAATGAACAAACGCGTAAAACTCCAGTTCGTGCCAGGCCAACTGCCGTTCAGACGGCAAAGGCAGAACAGGTTCGGGCGGAGGTGGTGGCGTACAGGCTAACAAAACAACGGATGATAAGAATAAGAAGAGATATTTCATTTTTGCTGTTTTTTAAAATAGAACGAAGCGGCAATTTACCGAAAATCCTGAAAATTCAATTCAAAAGATCAGAATTACTATTTCTCCAGGTTTTGCATCAAAAAAACAAATGATCAAAATTCATGCTTTATAACATAAAAATTTTCATCCCCAAATTGGCCTAAACAATCTGATTTGTCCCATTTTGAAACAGAGAAAACAATTTTTTAAAATTGCAACCAACTGAAAAACAATAAATTAATTCAACAGGTACAAAGATTGTAATTGGTAGCGAAATCCATAGGTTAAAAAATTTAAAGTTGTATGGACGCAACAATAAAAAATATAAAACGGAATTCTATAATGAACGGCTTAATTCAATTTCAAACGGGTGGAAATCACCTGGTTGAACAAATGAATTTTTATTCAGCGATTCAAAAAGCTGAATCGTTTCTAAATCACAACACAGAGATTACTTCCCACAATAAAGTCAAACATCAAATTTGTTAACAAATTAAGAATAAACCGATATGAAAAAGTTTTTACTTACCAAACGAAATGAAATTAACATGACAGCAAGATTATTGCTGGTTTTGATGATTTTGCTGGCAACAGCAGGAATGAGTATTGGGCAGGCTACAGGTTTTCAATTTAGTAAAACCAGTACAATAAGGGAAATCAATTCCCAGCAGAAAAAACCAGTACAACTTTCAGTTAATGAACATGGTATTCTTATTTCTGTTTCAGCACTCAACAATGTAATACCAGACGACACTCAATTAAAAGTAAGACTATTGTCCGATGGCGAAAAACAAGAGTACATAAATAAACTTAAAGACTACGATGGTATTGAATTAAATCAATCGTTGGCTTTTGACATTACATTGCACAATAAGTTGGGTGAAGAAATTCAACCCAATGGTGAAGTAACAGTTGAATTTTCAGGTGTCGGGTTTACAGGTACTGACGAAAAAGTTGCTGTTTACCATGTTGAGGAATTCAGAAAAGGAAATTTAAATAACATTTCTTTTTCCAGGAAATTTATTGAAAAACATGGCGTTGACAGAAATCCTGCAACCAAAACGGCAGGGGGATCATTCCTGAAATCAGCGACAACAGAACGTGAACCCATTCAATTTCAGACTTCACACTTTTCGGTTTACCTGGTAGGCACCGTAGAAACTGCAACCTATAATTTTTACGATGCCGACAACAATCTGGTTGAAACACAAATTGTTTTAAACGGCGAAACCCTTCTTGAACCCAATACCCCGGCAGAAATTACCGGGAAAAAATTTACCGGGTGGTTTGTTGACGGAGAAACAACACCGCTTGAATTTGAAATCCCGGTAACTGTAACATCAACACAAACAATTACCGTAAACGCAGTGTATGAAGATGTAGTGTATGTAGA
>CAZCPH010000533.1:0-2564 GCA_964500105.1 uncultured Mariniphaga sp.
GTTGAAAATGAATTTCGGAAGGATAAAAATAATAATCATTGGCACGGATTGCAAATCCGCGCCAGCAAGGGAAAATTGTTGAAACCACTTGAGTTTCACGAAAAAATCTTCCGAACACCCCTAATTGCAAATCCGCGCCAGCAAGGTTCATACTCGTTTAATTTTTTAGCGTTATTTCGTTTTGCTCTGCTTTTTTGCTCTTTTTTCATTACCGGCAATCAGCGGATTTACATATTTATCGTACAATTCGAAGAGGAATTCAATGCGGTTGGTTTCGGAAACGAAGGGCTGGGGACGGTAGCATAAATCAACGGCTTTGTCGAGTTGCTGGTGGGCTTTAACCAAAACCGGAGGCATGGTTAACGGGTCGTACAAATCGGCCAGGCTGCTGTCGGGAAACTGTGCCCGGGCATCGAGCACGTTTTGTGCCGCTTCTTCCACCCGCTGTTTTTGTTTTTCGGTAGGACTCTCGAGACAGGGGGTATTGTTGTAAAAAATAGTGTTGCCATTAATTTCTAATATATTGGGAAATTGTTTTCGTCGTAAGAAAATTCCCAGGTTTTTTCTTCGGTTGAGATTAATAATGAGTCACTTATTCTATAGCTTTTATGAATATATTTTCTGAAATTATTTGTTGATAACGACCTAAAAAAGCACTCTGGAAAAATAATCAAATCTTTTGCGAGATTTGGCGAATCATCATAATCTAAAAACCACATCGTATCTCTACTAACAGGTTCCCAGCTTTTATATCTTACCGACGTTACAATATTAAGATTATCGTTGTTATCGTATTTGAACTTATATTTTTTCCGGTATGAATATGATTGTATTTGGGTTATTTCATCTATCTGGTTTTTAATGTTGTAACTATACAATAAAGTATCATCATGATTCTTTCCGTAATAATCATAGAAATAAATCTCTTTTTCAATATATCCATTGCGAGTGATGAGTTTTCTTTTCGGGAATACCGTCAATTCACTAAAATCGACTGTGCTTAAAAGCTGCAATTCAATAACAATGGAGTCCTGATAATAAGTAACAGTATCTCCCAAAAACTTATAAAATTTGTATCCCATTGGAGTTGACAACAAATAGCCAATCCTGCGAGATATCTTACCTTCATCCGTATATACTAATTTTATTTTTCTATTATCAGGATCGGTATCGAATAAAATTGGATTCGGATAAAACATTGTCGTTGGGCTGTACTCTAATATTTTTGGCAAGGTTTCTATTACGTCAATATTTTCCTCTTTATTACAGCCAATAAGTAGTATTAATAGAGATATTATTATTAAAAGATTCTTCATAATTTCTATTTATATTGTTTTTTAAGTTGCTGGTAATTTTTGCTTTATGTGTATAAAGTTTATTGCCATTATATCAGAACACAGATAATTTCCTCATTCTTCACTATTGTATTCTTATGTAGTCTTATGCAAATATTTGGAAACCTTTGTGCTTTAAATTTATTTTCGATTAAATTAACAAAACACTGTTTAATGATTTGCTGTTTTACAGCATATTCACAATAAAAATATCGCTTTTAAAGGGCTGGAAACCGTCGGTCTCTTTTTTTCAGAAAAATAATTCTATACATTTATACCAGATTTAATGTAACAATATTAACCTTTAAATGAGAACCAAAAAACGACCTTTTTCAACAGCACTAATTTGCGCACTGATTTTTGCATCTGTTAGTGCATCTTCGCAGTATCCAAAACTGGAGGTGGAGCTGCTTACCAACCTGTCCAAAATAAGTTGTCTCGATAATTTTGAACTGGAAGCCCGGCAAATAAACTGGGAAAATTTTGGTTTTCATGAGCAGGAGTTTTTATTCCGGGAAATGTCGTTTTCCACCCCCGACACTGGTTTTGCCATTGCATTAGTGCAAGGAGCCGGTGAATCGGGCTTTTTTGTAAAAACTACTGACGGCGGAAAATCCTGGGATTTCGATAAAAACCTGCATCTGGAATACACATCGAACCTGCATGTTTTCGGGAATGATACCCTTTTGCTGATTGGCACCAACCGGAAATCGTGGTATGTTTACGACTATTTGCAATTTCATTCGTTCGATGGCGGAATAACCTGGGACAGTACCCATACCAACCTGAACATCGATCTCCAAAAATCATTTTTTCTAAGTCCTGACCTGGGATTTGCCGTGGATGTGAACGGACAGACCTATACATCTGCCGACATGGGAAAAACATGGGAATCAAGAGGAAAAATAAACAAAGGCAGCAACATTAAGATGTGGTTTCTGAATGAAAATGAAGGTTTTTTGCTCACATCACATTTTTTATTTAAAACCAGCAACGGAGCAATCAGTTGGCAGGAGGTTGAACTGCCTTCGGAAATGGGTTTTTCAGATATGGTTTTTCAGGATTCTGTTGGTTTTATCACCGGAAAACTGGGAATTATTTTGAAGACCGAAGACAGCGGCAACACGTGGTATTATTCAAACACAAAACTTTATCCGCATTTAAACAATGTGAAAATGCTTACAAAGGATTCCGTTTTTGTGGCTGGAAATCACGGAACCATTATTTTTT
>CAZCPH010000534.1:0-2557 GCA_964500105.1 uncultured Mariniphaga sp.
CGGGGTTGGAGGATTGGAAAATCTTTCGCTGATTCCGGGGTTGGTTGGCGCTGCACCGGTGCAGAATATCGGGGCTTACGGACAGGAGGTTAGCAATGTTATTGAATTGGTAAAAGGATGCGATCTTCAGCAGAAAATGCCTGTGGAATTTTCGGCAGATGCCTGCGGATTTGGTTATCGCGACAGCTTGTTCAAACGGGAATTGAAAAACCGGGTTGTCATTACTTCCGTGGTTTTCAGACTGGAAAAATTTCCGGAGTTCAATTTGAAGTATGGGCAGGTGGAAGAAAAAGTGAAGGAGCTCGGTGAAATAAATCTTCAAAATATTCGCGAAGCAGTTATTGATATTCGCTCTTCTAAATTACCCGGCGTAAATGAGTTAGGCAATGCGGGTAGCTTTTTCAAAAATCCGGTGGTGAAAATTGAAATTGCTGAAAAAATTAAAACGCAATTTCCTGACGTGCCGGTTTACCTTGTAAATGAAGAAACGGTAAAACTTGCTGCGGGATGGCTTATCGAAAAAGCCGGTTGGAAAGGCTGGCGCGAAGGAAATGTGGGCATGCACGAAAAACAGGCGCTGGTGCTGGTGAATTACGGAAATGCCACCGGAAAAGAGATTTATGATTTCTCTGAAAAGATTATGGAATCGGTAAATAATCAATTTGGTATTGCACTTGAGCGTGAGGTAAATTGTATATAGATCGTAGTAAGATTATTTGGTTGTCGGCTCGGCACTTTTGGCAAATTTCAAGGAAACTATTGCAAAATGATTGATTAGATTAGACTGTTCTTTCAGGCAACATTTATTGTGATGTCTTGTCCGTATTTTACAATCTCATTCACAATCGGATTGGAAATATCAAAATCTTTTTCTCTAAACGGATGTGGTTCAATCCGACTATCAATTTTTCTCCTTAATCGCATTAATTCCAATTGGATATCAATCAGGTTTTTATAATCTTTTAGAATCACCGCTATGTCGATATCGCTATCCTCATTGTAGTTGCCTTTTGCATAAGAACCAAATAGTATAATTTTTACAGAATCATATTTCGATTTCACTGCATCGGCATATCTTGAAGCTATATTTAAAGCATCTCTTTTATCCATGACCTGATAATTTTAATTCTTTCAATCCAGTTTTTGGTATATTCAGGAGAGCATAGTTTGTAAAATTCCTTTTTATAATCATCGTATCTTGCATTTAAATTGAACGATGTTATTTCATCAAACCAATCGGCATATTCTTCTGTCATTCCCAGACCGGTTAATTCTCCCAGACGGTACAAATTATGTGTAAAAGGAGCATGTTTTTTAAATCGTTTTACATAAAGGGCTTTAAGTAGTTTCTCCGTTGATATATGTCCAAGAAATAAAGACCATCCGTATGATTTTGACTGATATAAAGAAAGCATTGTTTCAAAATCATCATCAGATGTTTCAATCCAGTGTTTTACAATTTTATCTACATCAATATTTGTATTTTTACCGGTCATTTAGTATTTATTTCATATTCAAAGATAATATTTTTAACTCACCGTACTGCAGGTTTGGAATTGTTGTGTGAAGACATGCATTTGTTGTAATCCGGTCCTTAACGTAATTTTAATGGTATCAACTGTCAAATAAGGACAGTAAAAAAATCAGGCAGGCTGTGTTTATAAAACCCGGGATTTAACTCAAATGGGAGATGAATTGTATTTGAATTAATTCCATATTCTCCTTTCATTCAGCGCAGCGCGGTACCTTGCAGCGTAACGGTTGTGTTCTGCCAAAGTTCGGGAAAAGTTGTGGTATCCCGAAAAATCTTCGCGGGCAACCATATATAAAAAGTTGTGCTCTTCATAGTCCAGCACGGCATCGATGGCTGAAACTTCGGGGAAGTTAATGGGGCCGGGCGGCAAACCCGCATTTTTGTATGTATTGTATGGTGAATCAATTTCCAGATGAACATTTAAAACCCTACGAAGCGAAAAATCGCCCACGGCAAATTTTACGGTGGGGTCGGCCTGTAACAGCATTCCGCGTTTCAGCCGGTTTACATACAATCCGGCCACTCGTTTTAATTCATCCGTTTTAACCGTTTCTTCCTGAACAATGGATGCCAGGGTGATTACTTCAACCGGCGTCAATCCAATGGCTTCGGCTTTTTGCCGGCGGGTTTCATTCCAGAACCGGTCATATTCCCGTTTCATCCGACTGGCAAATTCATCGGCTGAAGTGGTCCAGTAAAACTCATAGGTATTGGGAATAAACATCGCCTTAAATGTTTCGGGTGTAAAACCGTATTCCTCGATTTTTTTTTTATCGTTGAAAACTTGAAGAATTGAAAGTGAATCGGCCTGAATGTAGCGGCTTACCTTTCCGGCCAGGTCTTCCTTGAAACGGGCGTTGTTGAAAGTGACATCCAGCGGCTCCTGCTCGCCGGCGCGCAGTTTATTCACAATCTGATTGGTATTCATTTCCTTTTTAAAAAGGTATCGGCCAGGTTTTATCAAATCAGGATAGCTTTTCTTTTTCGAAACCCAGCGGAATGCTTTGTAGTTGAGCAGAATAT
>CAZCPH010000535.1:0-2537 GCA_964500105.1 uncultured Mariniphaga sp.
TTTTTGACGGAGAGATGAATGCAGAAACGGCTGAAAAATACTGGAATAGTTTTGCAAAAAATCCTGTAATCAGCCTGATTAAAGAGTAAAATTGACACAGATTCACTGATTAAAAAATTAAGGAAATGAAAAAAATTAAATTGCTCTTATTAATCCTTTTAACCACAATATTTGTAGCAAAAGCACAGCCGAAAGTAACTGCTGAACAAGTGGGCGACAAAATTGAATTCAGTGTAAACGGCAACCTGTTTACCAGTTACATCCTTTCGGAGTTTGAAAAATATCCGTTCTTTTTTCCGGTGAACGGTCCGTCGAATGCTACGGTAACTTCCATGCGCAATGCCAATTACCCGCACCACAGTTCGCTGTTTTTTGGGTGCGACAAGGTGAATGGCGGAAATTACTGGCAGGAAGGACTGGAAGACGGACAAATTGTTTCTCTGAGAGCCGACATTCTTGAAACCGGTGGCGAAAAAGCCGTTGTCGAAAACGAATGCATCTGGAAAAGGCCAGGCGCCGATGCGCCCGTTAAAGACAAACGAAAAATTACCGTTTCTGTTCCATCGTCCGGCAAATTTCAGATCGACTTCGATATTGTGATGGAAATGCTGATGGATGTGACCATCGACAAAACCAACCATTCGCTGTTCAGCGGACGAATGGACCCCGATTTGGCTGTAATTAACGGCGGTACTATGATTAATGCGGAAGGTGAAACCGGTGAAAAAGGCACTTTCGGAAAACGTTCGGCCTGGATGGACTACCACGGAGAACGAATGGGCAAAACAGAAGGAATGGCCATTTTGCAACATCCTTCCAATGAGTGGTTTCCGGCACCATGGTTCACCCGCGATTACGGCTTCTTCTCTCCCACGCCCATGTACTGGCCCGAAAACGACAAAAACATCGTTCTGAAAAAAGGAGAACAGATTAAGTTGCGTTATCGGGTTTTGGTGCATTCAGGTGACCATAAAGAAGCTGAAATTGCGGAGGAGTTTGAGAGGTATAAAAGAGAGTAGGAAGTGGGAAGCCCGAAAAATAACTGAAGATTAATTAAATTGTAATACAAATAAAAATGAAAAGAAGAAACTTTCTAAAAAACACTGCAGCCACTGCTGCCGGAGCAATTGTAATTCCAACCATTGTCCCTTCCTCGGTTTTTGGGAAAAATGCACCAAGCAATAAAATTAACATCGGTCAAATTGGTTGCGGAAGAATTGCCCGCGGTCACGACATGGCAGAAACGTTTAAATACGATATCGCCCGAATGGTAGCTGTTTCGGATGTGGACAGCAAGCGAATGGAAGACGGCAAAAAGCTTACGGAAGATTTCTACAACAAAAAAACCGGAAGCAACAACGCGGTTGATGTAAAAATGTATGCCGATTACAAAGAAATGCTGCTGAACAAAGACATCGACGCGGTAATTATCAGCACACCTGACCACTGGCACTCACAACCGGCTATTGAAGCGGCACTGGCAGGCAAAGACATTTACCTGCAAAAGCCTACTTCGCTTACTGTGGATGAAGGACGGTTGCTCAGTGATATCGTTCACCGGCAGGGAGTAATTCTGCAGGTAGGAACGCAGCAACGGTCATCGGCACAGTTTCGCAGGGCAGCCGAATTGGTTCGTAACGGGCGAATCGGAAAGCTGCATACCGTAAAAATTGGGTTGCCCGGTGATCCTGCCGGACCGGTTTTCGAAACTGCACCTGTTCCCTCTTCCCTCAACTTCGACATGTGGCTGGGGTCAACTCCGGAAATCGATTACAAAGAAAATCTGGTTCATCCCCAGGTTGGTTACGACCGTCCGGGTTGGTTGCGCCATGAAAACTACGGTGCTGGAATGATTACCGGCTGGGGACAGCACCATTACGACTCGGCAGCCTGGGGAATGGATACGGAATTCACCGGCCCAATTTCGGTTGAAGCGGTTGCACAATTTCCGAAATCGGGCGACTGGAATGTTCACGGAGATTTTATGGTAAAACATGAATACGATAACGGAATTACTGTTTTTACCAGTGGCGGATTTCCAAACGGAATACGTTATGAAGGCACCGACGGATGGATTTTTGTAACCCGCGGTGCGTACCGTGCCACCGAAAGCGATCCGATTCCTGAAGGTTCAACCAAGGCACTGGATGCCAGTAGCGAAGACATTCTGAAGTCAAAAATCGGAGAAAATGAAATTCACCTCTATGTAAGTGAAGAACAGCATGGCAACTGGCTCGATTGCATTCAATCACGCAAGCAGCCCATTTCTCCGGTTGAAATCGGACACAGGGCCTGCACGGTTTGCCTCGTCAGTCATATTGCGATGAAAGTGCCCGGCATATTGCAATGGGACCCGAAAGCGGAAAAATTTGTGAACAACGATCTGGCCAATTCCATGCTGAGCAGGCCACAAAGGTATCCGTACGGAACAAACTATGTGAAATGGTAAAATATAAACAGTTCACTTTGCGCCATTCCATTCCGGATGGCGCTCTTTTTTTCATCATCGTTACCATCTTACCAAATCGGGCATTCTA
>CAZCPH010000536.1:0-2536 GCA_964500105.1 uncultured Mariniphaga sp.
GCACAAGGCACTGTTCGATTTGGGCATTGTTTCCACCGAAGAACCATTCCAAAAGTTGTACAACCAGGGAATGATTCTGGCATTTGCTTATGAAACAGCCACCGGCGCCAAGGTTTCTTCCGATTTGGTAGAAGAACGCGACGGGAGATATTTTCACACCGAAACCGGCGAGGAGTTGAAGCAGATTGTGGCAAAAATGTCGAAGTCGCTGAAAAACGTGGTGAATCCCGACGATGTGATTGAACGCTACGGCGCCGACTCACTGCGGTTGTACGAAATGTTTATGGGTCCGCTGGACGAGCGCAAACCCTGGGCTGAAAACGGGGTAAAAGGTGTGTTTAACTTTTTGAACCGCGCCCATCGTTTTTTTGCTGACACCAATAATATTGTGGATGGAGAAGAGGACAAGGAAGTGGCCAAATTACTGCACCAAACCATTCAAAAAGTGGCTTTTGACATTGAAAACCTGAAATTCAACACCGCCATTTCAGCATTAATGGTTTTCAACAACCTGGCGATTAAAAAAGGCAAAGTAATCAAAACAACAGCGGAGACTTTTGCCAAAATTCTTTCGCCATTTGCACCCCATCTGGGCGAAGAATTGTGGTCGATTTACGGAAATAAGGAAACGCTGGCTTACGAGCCCTGGCCAAAAGTGGATGAAAGCCTTTTGCAGGAAGACAGTTTCGAATATCCGGTTTCATTTAACGGCAAAATGCGGTTTAAAATTGAGCTGCCCGTTGGCATGCCACAACCCGAAATTGAAAAAGCAGTACTCACCGACCCAAAGGCTCAAAAGTGGCTGGAAGGCAAAACCGTGCGCAAGTTTATTTTTGTGCCGAAGAAAATTATTAATATTGTGGTGAACTAAAATTCAAAAAATTATGCCACAAAGACATGAAATAACACAAAAAATAATTTGTTGATTTTTAATATTTGAGAGGTAAGAACATTTAGTGGTAAATGAAAGTTAGTTTGTTTTGGTGTTTTCGTGTTTTTGTGGCAATAGAAAAAAGGATATGAAAAATTCGTGGGCTTTTATTTTAGGGATTTCAATCATCATTGCCTTTGGTATCTGGGGATGGTTTTTCCAGCAGTCGAGGCAGGTGCAGCAAACCGTTCGGGTAGTTGGTTACGGCACCGAAGAATTCGACAGCGACATTGTTAAATGGTCGGTGAGCTTTTCAGAGCGGGTTTCGCTTAACGGCACCCAGGAGGGATATAAAATAATGGCGCTCAAACTGGAAAACTTTCAAAAATTGTGGGAACAGACAGGAATTCAGACTTCGGAGTTTAAAGTTTTTCCGGTGAATGTGAACCGCGAATATGGAACCGGTGGGCATATTGGCTACACCCTTGACCAACGCATTTACATCGTTTCGAATGAAATTGAAAAGGTAGAACAACTGGCCATCGACCCCAAACTTTTTGTGGATGGCGGCGTAATTTTTGACAACTCCACCATGGAATTTTACAGTTCTGAAATTGAAGAAATCAAAAAACGCCTGTTGGGAAAAGCCACTGAGAATGCCTACGAACGCGCTGCAGAAATCACTTCCTCTACCGACCTCAAAGTAGATAAACTCATCTCGGCACGCGCCGGGGTTTTCCAGATTACCGAACCCTACTCCACCGAAGTGGCCGGCTACGGAATTCACAACACCAGTTCAGCTAGAAAAAATATTAAAGTGACGGTTTCGGCAGAGTTTACGTTGAAGTAAATCAGACTTTTGAGATATTATCAATAATCTCATGTTATCTTTAAATTGTTGGTTCTTTTCCTTTAACCTGAGAACTATTCCCGTCAGAATATGTTATTTTCATCCAAACAGAATTGCTCGTAAAAAAAGAAAATCAATATGGAAACCAGCAACTATAATTTTACACCGCTGCCCGGCTACGAAAATTTTGAAGCCACCACACAAATCATTATTGCCGAACTATTGCGCCGCGAACTACCTTTCGAAATTATTGACACCAGCAACAATTTGATTGCGGTAACGCACAACAACAAAGAATACATCATTCACGAAGGCACTATTTCGGACGCCAACAGCTTGATTGCCTACTGGATTTCCAACGACAAATGGATGACCCGGCAGTTCCTTCAACGAAGCGGCATCAGTTGCGCTAAAGGAATCTTACTGGATTCCGGCTATAAACCGGAAATTCTCGATTCAGTTCAGTTACCGGCTGTGGTAAAACCCGTTAATACCGACCATGGAATTGCGGTGAGCACCAACATTCAAAACCGTCAGGAACTTCTTTCGGCCATTGAAAACGCGTTTAATTATGCCAAAAAAGTGATTGTGGAAGCATTTGTTCCCGGACGGGAATATCGGTTTCTGGTGATTGACTACGTGGTGCGGGCTATTGCATTTCGCGAACCGGCCAACATTACCGGAGACGGGCAATCGACCATTCAGCAACTCATCGATAAAAAGAATGAAGGACGGGGAAACGATTACCGGCACCCGCTGTTAAAAATTGTGGTTGACGAAGAGGTAAAAAGACATTTGAACGCATTATCGCTGAC
>CAZCPH010000537.1:0-2533 GCA_964500105.1 uncultured Mariniphaga sp.
AGCAAATTCTTTAAAGGCGCTGAAAATAGCTCATTTTGCCCAAACAACAAAAAGGAAATGGCAAAAAAGGACGGGGAGGTGTTTTATTTTAAGGAATAGAAAAATTTGAAAAGGCACCCCATGGTTTGACTTCGCTCACCACAGGCATTTTTGCCCAGGTCTTTTAACGAAACTCCGAACTCTGGCGCAGGTTTGTCACGGGTGATGCTTTCGGTGCAATCTGTGCCATCGGCAATTAATTGATAATCTCACCTGTTTTGTTCGCCAGTTTTTCGCGCCATTTTTGGAGTTCCTCAGGAGTTTGTTTCACCCAGTTGGTTACTTCGCCAACTATTTTTAACGGCGCCTGGGAGCGATACGAGCGAGTGGGATTGCCCGGAAATTTTTTATTGGTTACGTTCGGGTCATTTTCAAAACTACCGGTTGGTTCAACCCTGTAAACACGTTCACGCCCGTTGCCTCTTGCCAATGCGGCTGCAAGACCCGCCCCGTTCACAAGGGCAGTGAAATAAATGTGATTCATTTTTAGATGGGCTTTGTAATTGGAACTGCCACCCGGAGTCAGTAAATCCCCAACCTGCAAATCGGCTTTTGTTCCATGATAAAAGGGACCTTTGTCCGAAGGTTTATTCCTAAACGAATCGGATAAATCATAATTCTTTTTTGCCTTTTCGGGCTCGCTTAAATCCGCATAGCATTTGGCAATATTTGAATACAGCGCAGGGAGGGCACTTTTAGCAGTGTCGTTATTTTTGTTTAACGCAAACTGCAGAGCCGTTTCGAGCCATTTTAGTTTGTCGGAAACATTTTTTTGATGCCGGGCTACATAATGTGCGGCCAAAAATTTTTCAAAGTCGTTTGTCGCTTCGTTCCAGGCCTTAAGAAACAGCTTCCCTGCTTCTTCGGGTTTGCCGTTTTCTTCCATGTCCATTCCCTGCAGGCAGCGTTTAACGACATTATTATTCGGGTTGAATTCCATATTTCTGACTCTGATTTCACGAATTAAGCACAATTCCAAAACACCGCCCTGAAGGAGGACGTTTGCTGTTATTTCCCGAAGTGGAAACATCCACTTTTTCACAGATCAGTATTTTTTAAGTCTGAACGTTTTGATATTTATCGATGCTGCTGATTTATACATGGTTGTACCTGGCTGGCGTGTTTATTCCGCAGCTGCGAGTAGTTTATCAATTTCAAACTTTTTCATTTGCATAAACGCCTCCACAACCGCACCGGCTTTTTCGGGATCGCTGACCAGTTTGTGCAAAACTGCCGGAATTATTTGCCACGAAACACCGTATTTGTCTTTAAGCCAGCCGCATTGTTCGGCTTCGGGAACAGCAGAAAGCTTCTTCCAGTAATAATCGATTTCTTCCTGGGTTTCACATTCCACCACAAGCGAAATACCTTCGTTAAAAATGAATTTGTGGGGCAGGGAGCTGTCCATGGCCATCATCACATAACCGTTGATGCTGAACTGCGCATGTTTTACATGGCCTTCCACATCCTCGTCATCAGCTGTGTATCTCAGGATGCCGGTAACCGAAGAGTTTTTAAATACTGAACTGTAATATCCGATGGCTTCTTCGGCCTTGCCGGCTTTTTCGCCTGTAAACATGAGGGTGGGGGAGAATTTTTGTCCCACGTCGGCCATCTTTCCAAACGACAACTGCCAGCTGACCCCATATTTATCCTGAATCCAGCCGTACTTTTGGCTCCACGGATAGTTGTCGAGGGGCATCAGCACATTTCCACCGTCGGAAAGTTTTGCCCAGGCATGGTCTGTTTCCTGTTCGGTTTCACAAACCACAAAAAAGGAGATGGAGGGGTTGGGTTTAAATTCCGGCCCGCCATTGATGCACATAAATTTTTGCCCGGCGGTTTCAAACAGGGAAACAAAATTGTTTTCGCTGGTGATTTCGGCGCCAAACACCCCGCAGTAAAATGCTGCCGCTTCTTTTTTCTGCTGGTTAAACCAAAGGCAGGGATACATCTGCTTTTGTTTCATGATTCTGATTTTTCTGCGCAGTTAAACATCCATTGTACACCAAATTTGTCTTTACAGCTTCCGTAGTAATCGCCCCAAAACATATCCTGCAATTCCTGTTCTACCACTCCGCCTTCTGAAAGGGCATTGAACAACCGTCTGGTTTCTTCCCTTGTGTCGGGCATCAGATTAATGTACACATTATTTCCGGGGTTTAATTTGAAACCCATCGATTCAGGGGCGTCGGTACCCATTAAATAATGTCCGCCGAGAATAGGTAATGTTACGTGCATCACCAGATTTTGGTCTTCCTCCGGCAGAGGTCCCATATCGTCCCCGGGCGGGATGTCTCTGAACCGCATAATTCCTTCGCCTTCGAACCCGGTGCCGAAAACCGACTTGTAAAAGTTGAACGCTTCTTCTGTTTGGCGGGTGAAATTCAGATAAGTGCTTACGCTTGCCATGATAAAAGTTTTAAAAAGTTAATACTATTAGAGACTGTTTTAAATTTATCCATTTATTCTATTTTGCGTCTTTTTCACTCAT
>CAZCPH010000538.1:0-2530 GCA_964500105.1 uncultured Mariniphaga sp.
AAATTATTCTGTTTCTGTGTGGATAGGGATGATTCGAACCAAAAACCGCTGGGCCCGGCTAATATCGGTGGCATGTTGGCGGGCACTGTGGTGAGTTTGTATCTGATTCCGCTGATGTATTATTTGCTGAAGCGAAAATAGATATTAGAAGTTTAAACGAATATATTTGCATTTGTATCAAAAATTAACTTGTCAGGAAATAGAGCAAGTATAGTCAAAAGTTAACTGAACTCGCTATTTTTGAAACAACAAGAGCGTTAAGCAGGAACAACTAACGACGAACAACGAACAACAAACCAAATGAATAAACTGGTAAACAACAAATCCGCTTTTTCTCCCTTCTCCGTCATTGTCGTATTCCTGGCGCTGATGGTCATTGGGGTGGCGTTTGTTCCGCTGCTCGATGTGCGCTTTAAGCCCGAACGCAATTTACCACAGCTTTCTGTTCGGTTTTCGTGGCCCAATGCTTCGCCGCAGGTTATTGAACAGGAAACCTCCAAAATTGAAGGTATTTTGGGAAAAATCAACCAGGTAAAATCCATCGAGTCCACCTCTTCGATAGGAACCGGGGTGGTTACCCTGAATTTCGACAAAACCGCCGACCCCGACCAAAAACGCTACGAAGTTTCCATGCTCATCCGTCAGCTTCGCAGCAACCTGCCAACACAAATGAGCTACCCCGAAATTACCTCCCGTGCACCGCAAAACGACAACCAGGCTTCGTTTATGGTGCTCACCCTGAATGCGACAACAACTACCTTCCAAATTGGTAAAATTGCCGAACAGCAGGTTATTCCCGAATTGCTGAAAATAAAAGGCATTGGCGATATTAACCTGCACGGTGTCACTCCTCACCAGTGGGAGATTACTTTTAACCCGCAACTGCTGGAAAGTTATTCCGTTACCCCTGCCGAAATCAGCGCTGTTGTCAACCGGCTGGGAGCCACTGAATTTTTGGGCAACCAGCAGGAAGGTTTCGGGGCCTCCGTTCCCGTACTTGCAACAGAAAAATATATTCCGCCCGAAGAGTGGGAAAGCTTGCCGGTTTCCAATAAAAACGGGCGGATTGTCACCCTCGGAGATGTGGCATCGGTCAGGCTTAAAGAACAGCCGCCCGCATCCTATTACCGGATTAACGGGAAAAATACCGTCAACCTGGTTCTTTATTCCGCCCCGGGGGAAAACCAGTTAAAACTGTCGGCAAAAATCCGCGACCAGTTGCAGCAAATTGGCCCGAAACTTCCGTCAGGGTATTCAGTTCAGGTAGCCAGCGACAGTACCGTTTTTATAAAAGATGAATTGACAAAAATAGGCCTACGTACTTTTTTTTCACTGCTTATTTTGCTTTTGTTCGTGCTGGTTGTCAGCCGTTCATTCCGAATCCTGGGCATCCTGTTTTTGGCGCTCCTGGCTAACCTGCTCATTGCCTTTGTTTTTTATTACCTGTTTAAAGTGGAAATCCACATCTATTCGCTTGCCGGGATAACTGTTTCGTTCGGTATTATTATCGACAACAGCATTATTATGGTTACCCACCTGCAAAAACAAAAAGGGCTGCGGGTTTTTATCGCCCTGCTTGCTGCCACGCTTACCACGCTGGGTGCGCTTTCGGTTGTATTTTTCCTGAAAGAAAACCAAAAAATCCTTTTAATCGACTTCACCTGGGTTATGCTTATCAACCTTTCCGTTTCGCTCATTGTATCCCTGTTCCTGGTGCCGGCGCTGATGGAGAATCTCTACCACAGAAAGCCGAAAATTGCCGGGTTCAGAAGAAGAAAACGAATTGTCCGGCTCACGGGATTTTACAATCGTTTTATCGGCTTTGAAAAGCGGTTTAAATGGGCTTTTATTGTATTGGCAATCCTCGGTTTCGGGCTGCCGGTTTGGATTTTACCAGATAAAATGGAAGGGGAAGGTAAGTTTGAAACATTTTATAACAAAACGTTGGGAAACGAAAAGTTTAAAACCGATGTCAGGCCGGTGCTGGAAAAAGTATTGGGCGGTTCCCTCCGGCTTTTTAGCGAACACGTTTTTGAAGGAAGTTTTTATACCGACCCGGGGAAAACAACATTGTACGTTAGGGGAAGTATGCCTGAAGGTTGCACCGTTCACCAGTTGAACGAGGCGGTGCGGAAAATGGAGCAATACATTAGCCGGTTTGAAGAGGTGGAACAGTTTGAAACGCGGGTTACCGGCTACAATAATTCTTCCATCACCATTCATTTTACACCCGATGCAGAAGAATCGTCGTTTCCGTTTTTACTGAAAAGCCAGGTAGAAAGCAAAGCCATCTCACTGGGAGGCATGGACTGGTCGGTTTACGGGGTTGGAAAGGGTTTTTCCAACGCGTTGAACATGGATTATAAAAACAGCCACATTTTGCTGACAGGCTACAATTACAACGAATTGTACAACAGGCGGTTCCATTACGCCTTCCGGAACAGTAACTTTAAACTATGGAATGAACCAGGCATTTGTAATTGCTTCTGAGGATGGTTATCAGATTGCTGATGTGCTTGTCGATAATAGC
>CAZCPH010000539.1:0-2526 GCA_964500105.1 uncultured Mariniphaga sp.
GATCATGTTCCCATTCCGTGGGACGACACCCGCATGCTGTGGTATTACGAAAATTCGCCTGGACTGTACGATGATGTTTATATGGATTTGACTTTTGTTGACGTGTTCGAAAAGCACGGACTGGATGCCCCTGATTCGCTTCATGCACTGGCTTTTGCCCGGGCTGAATATCCGCTCTGGCATGCCAATCAGGCAGCGCGGTACAATATTCTGAACGGAATTATGCCACCTGCATCCGGGCATTGGAAAAACAATCCGCACGCCGATGACATAGACTTTCAGATTGAAGCCGATTTTGCAGGTTTGATGGCGCCGGGAATGCCCAACGCAGCCGCTGAAATTGGCGACAGAATTGGCCACATCATGAATTACGGCGACGGAGTTTATGGCGGAATATACGTGGCTGCCATGTATTCGCTGGCCTTTGTTTACGACGATATGGAATTTATTGTGGAAGAGGCATTAAAGACCCTTCCGCCTCAAAGCGAATTTTATCAGTGTATTGCCGATGTCATTCAATGGTACAGACAAAATCCCGACGACTGGAAATCAGCCTGGTTTGAAGCCCAGAAAAAGTGGACCTTCGACAAAGGTTGTCCCGACGGTGTGTTTCGTCCGTTCAACATCGATGCCAAAATCAATGCTGCTTACATTGCAATCGGTTTGCTTTACGGGAAAGGTGATTTCGGGGCAACCGTTGATATCAGTACCCGCTGCGGATACGACTCTGATTGCAATCCGGCAAATGCTGCCGGAATTCTCGGCGCAATGATTGGCTACAGCAATATCCCTGATTACTGGAAACAGGGAATGGATAAAGTGGAGGACATGAATTTTCAATACACCGACATGTCACTCAATAAAGTGTATGACATCGGTCTTCGCCATGCATCAGAAATGATAAAACGAAACGGGGGTAGTGAAGAGGGCGAAAACTTCCTGATTCAATATCAGATACCACAAACCGTTCCTCTTGAAGTAGGTTTTGAAGGACTTTTTCCAACCGAACGCAGAAGAATTGGAAATCATCTTACAGTACTAAATCCCGAAATTACTTTCGAAATGGAAGGTTGCGGTTTTGTGGTTGGCGGTCGGGCTGCCAAAGAAGGCAATTTACCGGAAGCTGTTTTGGAGTTGGATGTGTTTGCAAACGGAATATTGCTCGAAACTGCGAAACTCCCGACGCAATGGTTGGTGCGCCGGCACGAAGTGACCTGGAATTACAATTTGCCCGAAGGAAAACACACCATTACCCTGAGAATTCGAAAAGTGCCGGAAGGATACCGGGTGGAAACAGGCGATTTGCTGGTGTATTCAACGCAAAAACCTGATGCAAATGTTTATTTTTAACGCAAAATCATTTAAAAGATAATTTTATGAAAATGAAGAAGTTGAGTTTATACGTGATACTCATTGTTGTTGTTGCATTTGTGTTTAACTCCTGTAATCTTTCCGAAGGTTCAAAAATTCCGGTGATTTTCGACACCGATGCCAACAACGAAGTGGACGATCAGCACGCACTGGCTTATCTGCTTTTCAGCGGTAACCATTTTAAAGTGGAAGGCATTACCGTGAACGCCACAAGCGCACCAACCGGTTATTCCGATGAATCGGACGTGAGTGACCACTATGAAGAAGCCAAACGGGTGATGCAGCTTTGCGGTGATTTTTATGGTAAAATTCCGCTCAAAACCGGTGCCGATGGTTCTTTCGAAGAAATTAAAAACCACATTGGCGAACTGGAATTCGACGGGCACGAAGCAGTTGATTTTATCATTGAACAGGCGATGAAAAGCCGCAATCAGAAGCTCGTTTTACTGCCGGTGGGAAAACTGACCAACATTGCCCTGGCGCTGATGAAAGAACCGGCTATTGCCGAAAAAGTGCGGATTGTTTGGCTGGGTTCCAATTATCCGGAGCCGGGCGAACACAACCAGGATTGGGATATCGAATCGATGAACTACATTCTGGATGTGGATGTACCGTTTGAGATGGTTTTGGTGCGTGGCGGAAAACCTTCGGGAACAGCTGCGGTTATGGTTTCCAAAGATCAGATTTTGCACCGGATGCCAGGCAAGGGGCCATCCGTTAAAACTCCCGTTACCGGCCGGCATGGCGGTGAATTCACCAACTTTGGCGATTATTCAGTTAATCTGTTCAGCCAGTACGGCATGTGGGGCGATCCTCCCGGCCGTGCACTGTTTGATATGGCGGCAGTGGCTGTGGTTAAAAATCCGGACTGGGCCGAAACGCGCGAAATTCCGGCGCCGGTTTATATGAATGGGAACTGGGTGGAGCGGCCAAACAACCCACGAAAAATTACCCTATGGGAATGGTTCGATATTTACGGCATTGTAAATGATTTTTTTGTGACGATGAATGATTACAAGCCAGTAAAAAACAAATAACTACTGGCAGCAGAATCAATTTAAATTGGGTGAATTTGGGGGAAAATGTTTGTTGAATCCCGAAGAAGTTAATTGATCATTTGGAAATTTATTCTGTTCAGTTTTATTTATTTTAACC
>CAZCPH010000540.1:0-2504 GCA_964500105.1 uncultured Mariniphaga sp.
ACAACATATCCACCTTACTCCGGAGCTGTTGAAAAATGAATGGAAAAATCCTACCCGACGTATCGATTTTTATTCATTTTTTAAGGAAGCGCTGCATGAGCGAAAAAAGGAATTGGCTCCGGGAACCTACCGGCAGCATAATTCGGTAATGAATGTTTTAAAAGAATTCCGAAAAAGTCTGGCCTTTTCTGAAATCAACTCTGACTTAATTGTTGCCTTTCAGCGATGGTTGAAAACTAAACGTGGAAGCAAAATAAATACAGTGCATACTAAAATGAAAGTATTTCGCGCATACTTAAACATCGCGGTAAGGAAAGGCATTATTCAAGAAAATCCGTTTGATCGTGTGAGGATTAAAAAAGCCAGGGCAAACCGGATTTTTCTTACATCTGAAGAATTGCAAACATTGTGGAATTTTTATAACGGACCAGAAATTAAACCAGCTAAACGAAAAGTATTGCGACACTTTTTATTTATGTGTTTTACAGGTGTGCGGATCTCCGACCTGAAAAAACTTACATTAGAGAACGTAATTGGCGATACTTTGGTTTTTAACGCCAACAAAACAAAAGGCGTTAAATTGGAAGTGGTAAGGGTTCCGCTGAATAAGTATGCAAAAACACTTATTGAGCAAGAAAATAACAA
Source organism: uncultured Mariniphaga sp. (assembly GCA_964500105.1). GTDB lineage: Bacteria > Bacteroidota > Bacteroidia > Bacteroidales > Prolixibacteraceae > Mariniphaga. The sequence goes on from CAZCPH010000540.1 coordinate 646, forward strand.
CGAAACCCAATTTCTTTTTAATACCATTTCGGAACAAAAAATGAATACCTACATAAAGGAAATTGCCCAGGAGGCCGGTATTTACAAAGAAATTACCAATCATAGCGGACGGCATACATTCGCCACGTTATGGCTGGCAAAAACGCGCGATCTGGCACAGCTTCAGGTTTTATTAGGACACAGCAATATTGCAGATACCATGACTTACGTTCACATTCAAACTTCGGATCTTCACCGGCGAATGAAAAGCTTTGAAAAAGATGTTTTTCCTAAAAAGAAAAAAAAGCGTTTCAATCATCATTGGGAAAGTAACTAAGACAAACTGAAATAAAAGCTTTCTGTTTTGTTACAGAAAGTAACGAATTGATTTTTAATTAGAAAAAATGTCTTTACTCGTTCCTTTTACTTTATATCGCCATTTCCAGTGGCCGATATTAAAGATTGCAGAAGCAAGAATGATACAAAAAAAACCAAGTCCGCCGGTAAGATCAATGGAAGTAAAAAGGTCGATTACAGAAGCTGCGATCATTAAGAGCAAAGCGATCATGTAAACCTTATCCTTAATTGCCATTCGTGCGGATTGTTTTACCCAGTAGGGAAATAGATTTTTCATATTATTTGGTTTTTTCATTTTTGTGGATTAACCGGTCAATCAGATTGCCAATTTTGGCGCGAAGAATAAACCATCCGATGGCAGCCAGTATTTGAACTATAAAGATCCAGAGTAATATTTTATAGAATTTAGGAATGTATTTTTCGGTTACTGTTTGTGTGGTTTCCTGGTCTCTAATGACGTTTTCAAGTATTATGGTATCCCGGTTTGTATATAAAATGGTGCTGTCGGTCAGATAGGCATTTATATTGAGTATGCTTCTGGCAACGGAAGCATCTATTCCGATTATTCCGATTTTTTTATGAACTGGCGGCAGCCAGGCAAGGTTATTAATAATCCGGATTGTATCGGTTATTTTGACGGTGTCCCGGTAAGGAACCGGTACTCGGATTGTATCAGTCCTGAATATGGTTGTGTCGCGGTATTCCACAACGGTTTCTTTTTCCGTGAAACATATCTGGGCAAATTTATCACAGTTGCGTTGAATTTTTCCGACTGTAAGGCAGCTGGAAAGCATGATTAAAATTGAAAGGAAAATGAGTAGTTTTTTCATGGCAGTTATTTTTGAAGTTTTGAAAACCATTCCGGAATTGTGAGTCCGGCAAGGCCGGCAGCAAGAGCAACAATAGCCCAGATTACGGTTTCGTTCACTGTTGGCTGTGAGATTGCTTTATTAAGCATGAACAGGCAAATAAAAAATCCGATGCGTTTTGATGAAATTTGACCGCGTTTATCTTCGACAAGGGTTGCAATCCAAGCAAAAAGTTTTTTCATGGATAGACAATTAAAAGTTCTGTTGACCTGGTCCAGCGAACATCACTATGTAGCCAGGATACGTTTTCTTCAATGCAGGTAATTCCGAGTTCTTCATACATTCCTTTTATGTACTCCCGGACTTCTTCAGCAGTAGCGTGAGTAAATATCTTGTCGGAAGCACGACCAAAGGTATGTTGTGATGTAGCGGAATAGTAAGGGCTTCCCGGTGTGCGGATTCCGCTCCAATTTCGTTTATGGCCGTACCACCAGTTATTGATTGTTACGGGGCCGAAACGGTCACGTAACATTTGATCAGCCATTACAAGCCTTCGGTCAAGTAATCCGGTAAGAATGTGCGGTTTTTTTTCAAATTTCCGGTACATATCTTTTGGGATGTATTCATCCAAAAAAAGATTCTTTGTCAGGTTGATCCGTTTCATTTGTCAATCCCGTTAAGTTTTGGAAAAATCTTTTTGAATACTCCCCAGGC
>CAZCPH010000541.1:0-2503 GCA_964500105.1 uncultured Mariniphaga sp.
TGATGTATAACCGGTTTTTCATGGGGCCTTGTTTTAGGTTGAGGAAATCGGCCACAATAAGCCGGGCGCTGCGAAAAGCTGTGTCGCCCGAAGTGATGGGTGCTGCAACAACACCAAGAATAGCCAGAAACGCTCCGAATTTACCCAGCAGCACATTGGCCGATTCGTTCACTACCCAGGCTGCATTACCCTGATGCTCCGTCATGATTTCATTCAGTTCGCGTATCCCACCAAAAAAACTCATACTGATTGTGGCCCAAATCATGGCAACTACCGCTTCGGTAATCATGGCGCCGTAAAATACCCGGCGGCCCAGCTTTTCATTTTTCATACAGCGGGCCATCAGCGGCGACTGTGTGGCATGAAACCCCGAAATAGCACCGCAGGCAATGGTAATGAATAGCATGGGGAAAATGGGAAAATCAGCGGACTGGTGATGAAAGTTTTTGAAATTATCTGCTGAAAGCTCGGGAATATGATATCCCTGCGCAAACAAAGCGATAATCAGGCTCACTGCCATAAAAACCAGGGCAAACCCAAAAACGGGATAAATTCGTCCAATTACCTTGTTAATTGGTAGCAACGTTGAAAGTATATAGTAGCCGAAAACCACCCACACCCAGAAGGTCATGGTAGCATAATCGGGTGTTAAACCGGCCAGAATTTTTGCCGGGCCTAAAATAAATACTGCACCAACAATCACCATTAAAAACACGGTAAAGCCCCGCATGATTTGTTTGGTAGTAGTTCCCAGATAAATGCCCACAATTTCGGTAATGCTGAGCCCGTTGTGTTTGATGGAAAGCATTCCTGAGAAATAGTCGTGTACCGCACCGGCGAAAACTGAACCCAGAATAATCCATAGATAAGCCACCGGTCCCCACATGGCTCCGGCAACAGCACCGAAAATAGGCCCCAGACCGGCAATGTTCAGAAACTGAATGAGAAAAATCCGCCACCAGGGCATTGGGATGTAGTCCACACCGTCGGTCATGGTAACCGCCGGAGTTGGCCGGTAACCATCGGCACCAAAAACCCGTTCTATATATCTGGAATAAAAAAAGTATCCGGCAAAAAGAACAAGGACTGAAATGAGCAGCGTAGCCATGGTTTAAATTTTTAGTAAAAATAAAAGCTGAAGGTCAAAAAAACCAGAGAAATAAGAGATAAATTTTTGATTGGGTGTTTTTTTGATTTTCCACTCCAAAATCAGTTGCAAACAACCGGCATTCGATATTTTCAGGTATTTTTTGAATCCGGCGAATATTGAATCGCTGTGTGAGAGTGTAATTCAGAACCATTTTTCGATACAAAATTTGAAAGAAAATCAAAATTCAATACTATGGATCATATTGTTTATCTCGATGCAAAAGCAAAGGAGTTAGAGCAACTTGTTAATGGCTCTAAAACGATGTTAATCAGGGGAGCAATGGGCAGAAAACTGCCTTACGGAAGAGTTAATGTTTCAGATGTTCTCTATTTCGCCGAGAATAACGGAGATGGATTAATCAAAGGAAAAGCCGTTGTGAAAAGTCTGTTTTTTTCTGAAAAAATGACACACGAGGAATCGGAAAAAATAGTAACAGAAAACCAGCAGAAGTTGCAGTTAAACAGTAGTTTGGCTAAACGTTTTGCAGGAAAGCGTTTTTTAACGCTGATTGAGGTTGAAAATGTTGAAAAATTTTCTCCTTTTCAGTTCGATCGCTCCGGTTTTGGAAATATGGACGACTGGCTTCCGGTAGGCGATATTGAAAAGGTAAAATCAATCATCTGATAGAAGACTCTTTCAGTACATTCAATGCCTCTTCCACATGTTTTTCCACCTGCATTTGCGAGTTGAAAACGTAGATGACCTTCCCTTGTTGATTTGCAATGTATGTTACCCTGCCAGGCAACAATCCGAAAAGGTCTGATGGCACCCCAAACAATTTTCTGACTTTATTCCCTTCGTCGCTCAAAAGCTGATAGGTCAACCGGTGTTTCTGTGCAAAATTTTTGTGGCTTTCAACCGACTGACCGCTAATTCCGATCACTTCTGCACCGGCATCCTGAAATGCTTCATAATGGTCGCGAAAAGAACAGGCTTCGCGCGTACATCTGGGTGTGTCGTCTTTTGGGTAAAAGAACAGAACCAGATTCTTCTTGCCAACGTATTCTGAAATCCTTACCAGCTTTCCATGCTGGTTTTTAAGTTGGAAACCCGGAATGATATCTCCTTTTTTGACAGCAGACATTTGTTTAAAGTTTTATTTTAAAGTATAGACAACAGCAGTACTGGAAAAATGTTCTGAAACATTTTCCGATTTTCAAATAAATTTCTAAATTGCAGCACAGTTCAGCACAGTAAGACGGGGAGAAGTCGGAAGTCGGAAGTCGGAAGTCAGAAGTCAGAAGTCGTGCCGAAGGCATCCCTTCGGGAGAAGTCGGAAGAAGACTGGACTATTGACCGATGACTAAGTGCTGTTAAATGTTTGATTATAAAATAGATATTCAATAAATAATT
>CAZCPH010000542.1:0-2500 GCA_964500105.1 uncultured Mariniphaga sp.
TCAGTTCCCTGTTTTGGTTTCATCCAAAGGTCAGCAAACTTGGCTGCATCATTATAATCAGGTGATATGTTAATTGTTTTGGTTCCTTTGTAGCGCACCTGTGTATAAAAGGGTGAATCGGGTGTTCGGGTAAGCGGTACGTTGGAACCCCAAAGCATCAGAAACGATGAGTTGTACCAGTCTGCGCTTTCAGGAACATCAGTTTGTTCGCCCCAGGTTTGCGGCGAAGAAGGCGGCAGGTCGCAATAAAAATCGTAAAAACTGAGCATGGTTCCACCGAGCAGACTCAGGTACCGTGCACCCGACGCATAAGAAACCATCGACATGGCGGGAATGGGCGTGAATCCAACCAAACGATCCGGCCCGTATTTTTTAATGGTGTAAACATTTGAAGCAGCAATTATCTCATTCACTTCGTTCCAGTCGGCACGGATCATTCCTCCCAGTCCGCGTTCAGCTTTATATTTTTTTGATATTTCAGCATCATTCATGATACTTTCCCAGGCTTTCACCGGATCGTTCAATTGTTTTTTTGCGTTACGGTATGCCTTGACAAGCGTTGCACGAATCATTGGATACTTCACCCGGTTGGCACTATACAGGTACCACGAGTAGCTGGCTCCGCGCGGACAGCCCCGTGGCTCATGGTTGGGAAGTCCGGGACGTGTTTCGGGATAGTCGGTCTGCTGGATTTCCCAAGTTACCAGTCCGTTTTTTACGTAAATTTTCCATGAACAGGAGCCGGTGCAGTTTACTCCGTGTGTGGAGCGAACTACTTTATCGTACTGCCAACGATTCCGGTAAAAATTTTCCCAGTCGCGGTTTTCATCTGTTATAACTGAATGTTTATCGGGACTTTTAGTCACATTTTTGCTGAAGTAAATCAGCCTGTTTAAAAGGCTCATAGTTGCCGATTTTTTGGTTTTTCTAAAATTATTAGTTACGATTTCCTGGGGTATCGGGTTTCGCTTTCTTTTTGTTTATCAGCATGTAAATAATTATCAAATTAATGGTTGCCAACACAACAAACACAACAAATCCACGAGCATATCCAATGGCTCCGAGTTTCCCTGCGATGGCGCCCATAACAGGAGGTAAAGCAAAACCACCGAATGCCCCTAAACCACCAACCCAACCAGCCGCGCCGCCAACTGCTTTGGGAACATAAACCGACACCAGCTTAAATACAGCCGCATTGGCAATTCCCATTCCGGCAGCCAACAGCAACACAGCAACTACACTTATTGATATCTCACTGGCATACGACAACACTCCGGCAGCGATCAAAATAGCTATCATCGAAATCAAAGCCACGCGTTCGCCTCCGAATTTATCAGAAATACTTCCTCCCGGAACACGAATAGCAGAAGCCAGTATGGAGAAAATTGCTGTAAATAACCCGGCTTTTACCGGTGCGAAACTCTGGTATTCGCTCCAGTAAGTTGGAAACCATGCCGTGAGCGCAATAAAACCGCCAAATGTAGTAAAATAGAGTGCGACCAAAGCCCACGTATTTCTGATTTTTGCTGAGTTTATCAAACTATCTTTAACTCCCCCGGAAGGGAAAATCTCCTGGCCGTTTTGGCGTGCTTTTTCTCTGGCTTCCACATCAGAAAGGCCTGCTTTTTTGTATTGAAAATAGTAAGCATTCACGCCAATTATTCCGTATAAAATGGTTCCCAGAAGCAGAAACAGAAACCAGGCAAAATAGGCAGAAATAAAGCCGTAGTACGTTAAAAAGATGGGAAGAATGAGCGAAAACAAACCGGGAGCAAGGTTGCCCAGTCCGCCAAACGTGCCCAGTGCAAAGCCTTGTTTATTGCGTGGAAACCAATAGGAAGTTTGTCCTATTCCCACTGAGAATGTGGCAATACCACAACCGCTAAGAAAACCAAAAAACAAAACCAGTCCGTACATGCCTTTCATGCTGTCAGGGTATGAAGTTGCTAACAGCAGTGTTACTCCACCTAGTCCGATCACGCTAAGTAACATCAGAATAAAAAACGGCTTTTTGCCACCAGTGGTATCCACCCATGCACCAAACGGAATACGCAACAAAGAACCGGAAAGTGAAGGAATAGCGATTAATAACCCGAGGAGTGCCGGGGTTAAATCCATGGCTTCTTTAAACTTAATTGCGGTTGGTCCGTACAATGCAACGGCAGCGAATCCAAAAAAGAATCCCAGCGTGGTTCCCGTAAGGCCTCGGGTACTGTTACCTTTTAATTTCATACTATTAAAATTGTTTATTTTCAAAGGTATAGTATGTAACTCGCATTATTTTAATTATCCTCTTTGGTGTAATTATTTTACATGCTCGTTTCATAGGTTGATTTTTGATTATTTTTTAGGTAAATCTAAAATTTTAATTACATCAAAATTGTAACAAATGTTTCAAATTGCTGCTTTTGGTGTTTAAAAAATACTCCCGAATTACTCACCCTGATATCAGGAAATACGGTAAATTTCAGGGTAGTCCTAAAACAAAAAATGCCTGAAA
>CAZCPH010000543.1:0-2492 GCA_964500105.1 uncultured Mariniphaga sp.
TCAAAAGCCGCATTTTTACAACTGTTGTTTTAATGGTTCTTCTATCGGCAACAAGTTCACATGCCATATTGAAGAAAACCACTGAAATGGCGCAGATGCCGGATGGAATAAGGCTTGCCACTGACATTTATCTGCCGGAAAAGGAAAAAAATACGGGCGCCGCAGTGGTAATTTGTCCCGGCGGAGGGTACTGGATTGAAGCCATGGATCATGAAGGCTACCAGATGGCTGAGTGGTTGAAAGAAAGAGGCGTTGCCGGAATTGTGCTGAAATACAGGTTGCCGTATGGCCATCACGAAATTCCCTCGGGCGATGCGCGGCAGGCCATGCGCATTGTGCGAAATCATGCAGAAGAGTGGGGGATAAACCCATCAAAAATTGGCATTGCAGGTTCTTCTGCCGGCGGGCATTTGGCCTCTACAGCCGGCACACGCTTCGTTTACGGGAATCCTGAAAGCAAAGAACCGCTGGAAAGGATAAGCTCGCGCCCCGATTTTATGTTGCTGCTCTATCCGGTTATTACGTTTCGCGAAGAGTTTGGGCACATGGGCTCGCGAAAGAACCTGATTGGTGAGGGCAACGACTGGAAGTTGGTTGAACAGTATTCCAACGAGCTGCATGTAACACCCGAAACTCCGCCAACTTTTCTGGTTTTGGCCGACGATGACAAAGGTGTTGTTCCGCGAAATTCAGTGGAATTTTACCTGGCTTTGAAGGAAAACAATGTGCCGGCCGAGATGCATATTTTTGCGGAAGGAGGACACGGATTCGGAATGACCAAAAAGAATCTTCCCGTGGATCAGTGGCCTGAATTGTTCATAAACTGGCTGAAAGCGCTAAAAGTAATCAACTAATGCAATCAACTCATCCGCTTAAAGTCCTGAAATTCTGCCCGAAATGCGGCTCATCGGTGTTAAAGCCTCATTCGGATCTTTCGCTCAGCTGCGAAAATTGCGGCTTTCATTTTTATGTGAATTCGGCAGCAGCTGTGGCGGCGCTTGTGGTAAATGAAGAAGGAAAATTGCTGCTCACCACAAGGGCTGTGGAACCCGATTTTGGCAAGCTTGATTTACCCGGAGGATTTATCGACCCTGGAGAATCGGCAGAAGAAGCGGTGAAAAGAGAACTGCTGGAAGAGCTGGGAATGAAAGTAAAATCGGTGGAATATGTTACTTCGGCGCCTAACGAATACATTTTTTCAGGTATCAGTGTGTTTACACTCGACATGGCGTTTCGCGTAGTTCCCGAATCCATTTCCGGGTTAAAAGCTCAGGACGATATTCAGGATTTTCGGTTTTATGCCAAAGAAGAGGTTGATTTTGACCAGATTCCTGCTCCTTCAATCAACTATTTTGTACAACAGTTTTTCAAAAAATGAATGAAATTCGCCAACGAATAAAATCACTTCGGCTGGAGTTGCTTAAACGAAACCTCGACGCCTGGTACATTTCCGGTACTGACCCGCACAACAGCGAGTATTTGCCTGATCACTGGCAAACACGCGCTTTTATTTCCGGATTTACCGGTTCTTATGGCGTTGTGGTTGTAACCCAGGAAGAAGCTTCGCTTTGGACCGATTCCCGGTACTTTATCCAGGCAGAGGAACAACTGAAAGGTTCAGGGATAAAAATGCACAAGCTCCGTGTTCCTGATGCCGTTCTTCCGGAAAACTGGATCGCTAAAAAGCTTCAGTCTGGAAGCAAGGTGGGATACGATCCGCAAACCCTCTCGGTTTTGGCATTCCGAAACCTGAATAACTGCCTGAACAAGGCTGGCATCAGCATGGTGGAAACACCTGATCTGTTTGAAAAGATATGGGAAAACAGGCCGGAAATGCCATCCGATGCGATTTTTGAGCTAAAGCACATGTACGCCGGTTTTTCCAGAAGAGAAAAAAGAGAGTTGCTGGCTTCTGAACTGAGAAAACACGATGCCGATTTCCAGGTGATTACTGCGCTGGATGAGCTGGCCTGGATCTTTAACCTCAGGGGCTCCGATATTCCGTACAATCCGGTTTTCGCAGGTTACGGAGTGGTTGGAAAAAATGACTGGTTTCTGTTTGTGAGCGATGTCAAAGTTCCACATGAGTTGAAAGCCCATTTCGAGAGGGAAAAAATTACATTGATGCCTTACGCAGATTTTCTGGTATGGTTGAAATCTGTGCGCGGAAAGAAAATTTTTATTGATCCTGCAACAGCTGGCTATGCTGTTTTTAGTGTTCTTGAGCCTGAAAATAAGCTGGTGGAAGGAACATCGCCGGTGGCGTTGCTCAAAGCACGAAAAAATGCAACCGAACTGGCAGGTTTCCGGGAAGCAATGAAGAAGGACGGAGTGGCTCTGTTGGAGTTTTTGTTTTGGCTGAGGGAAAACGCGGAAAAGGGAACGATTACGGAATATACAGCCGGGCGTAAACTGGCAGAGTTCCGGGCACAGCAAGCAGATTTTAAAGGCGAAAGCTTTGCCCCAATTGTCGGCTACAAAGAGCACGGAGC
>CAZCPH010000544.1:0-2491 GCA_964500105.1 uncultured Mariniphaga sp.
TTGGATCGATAGCTTCCGACGATGCTTATAAAGGTTCTGAAATTACAGACCAGGTACCTGCTAACGATATAGAACGCTGGAGCGTGCAGTCTGTGAACAATTACCCCGCTGAAAAATGGGCTCAAACAATTGGCCGTGGGGTTGATCGTACAAATAAAACCTTGAGAATTATTAACATTGCCATTGAACAGGGCAATATGGATGAAGCTACCGCAAATAAATACCGTGCAGAGGTGCGCTTTATAAGGGCGTTAAATAATTTCGAAGCCAGGTTGGTTTTCGGTGATTACATTCCAATTCTCACAGAAGATACGGAAGATCCAACACTGGTTTCAAATGAAAACCCTGAAGGTGCAGTATTGAATCACATAATCAACGACTTGCAATTTGCCTGGGAAAATTTACCGGAAACTCAGGCTCAAGTGGGGCGTCCTACCAAATATGCTGCTATGGCACTTGCTGCACGAGCATATTTGCAAGACTTAAAGTATGCCGAGGCGAAACCATTGCTCGAAAATATCATTAACAGCGGTAAGTATTCACTGATGCCCAATTTCGAAGATAATTTTTTGATTGCCAAAAACAACAATGATGAATCCATTTTTGAAATTCAAGCCAGTGTGAATGACGGTGGTGGGTATGGTTCGTATAACGCTGAAATGGGTATTGGATTAAACTGGCCACATGGTTCGGATATTGGTATGTGCTGTGGCTTTCATCAACCATCGCAAAACCTGGTTAATGCATTTAAAGTAGATGCAAACGGTTTGCCGCTTTTCGAAACTTTTAACAATTCAGATTTAAAAAATGACCAGGGTATCGACTCAGCTGACGAATTTGAAATTGCTACTGATCCGGTGGATCCGCGTCTTGATTTTACGGTTAGCAGAAGAGGAATTCCTTACAAAGACTGGGGTATAAACCGTGGAAGTAACTGGATTCGCAAACAAACAGAAGGCGGACCATATATGCCTGCATCGAAACCTTTCATGATGCAATCTGAGCGTTACACACTTTCGGACGGTACAGGAGGCTGGATGTCGGGTGTAAATGCAAACAACTACAGGTATTTGAGATATAGTCACGTGATACTTTGGAGAGCTGAAATAGCTGCATCAGAAGGTGATTTGGAACTGGCGCGTACCTATGTTAATATGATTCGGGAACGTGCCGGAAATAAAGTTGTAATGGGTAAGGTTCTGATTAACAAGCTCCCTGCATCAGTATATCCGTGGGGCGAAGAAGGTGACATCGACTGGGATCAGCCTGCAGCCAATTACAACATTGGATTATACCCTTCTTTTGCAAATGCCAATGAAGCGATGACCGCTGTACAGTGGGAACAACGTCTTGAATTTGCTACTGAAGGATTTCGTTTCTTTGATCTTCGCCGCTGGGACAATCTTCCAAATAAAATTGGAGGGAAAAGTATGGCACAGATTCTAAATGAATTTGTAGACGGCGATTTAAGAATTCGCGAATTTATGGGATTGGGAGGTAAATCACAGTTTACTGAAGCCGATAAATACCAACCAATTCCGCAAACTCAGATTGATTTGCAGAATGGTGTGCTTGTACAACGTCCTGGTTATTAGAAAATAATTTGAAGTTTGAAAAGAGGGGCTTTCGGGTCCCTCTTTTTTTGTTATCTTGGAGCCAATTTTCAAAAAACGAAATGGCACTAAACTACATCTGGATTTTCTTTTTTCTGGTGGCCTTTGTAATCGGGCTGGTGCGGCTGCTGTTTTTTGGCGATGTAGAGGTTTTTCCCAATATGGTGAACGAAACCTTCGACATGGCCAAAACCGGATTCGAGATTTCCCTGGGATTAACAGGCGTACTTACGCTTTGGATGGGTATCATGAAAATAGGAGAGAAGGGTGGAATTGTCAACGTTTTTTCCCGTGTCATCGGGCCGTTTTTCAACAAACTTTTTCCTGAACTTGGGAAATCGCACCCGGCTTATGGTTCCATTATGATGAACATTGCAGCCAACATGCTCAACCTCGACAACGCCGCCACACCCACCGGTTTGCAGGCCATGAAGGAAATGCAGGAAACCAACCCGGATAAAAAAACAGCTTCCAATGCGCAAATTATGTTTCTGGTGCTGAACACTTCCGGTTTAACGCTTTTGCCCATCAGTATTATGGTTTACCGGGCACAACTGGGTGCGGTGAACCCTTCCGATATTTTCATTCCCATTTTGCTGGCCACTTATTTTTCCACACTGGCCGGTCTCATTTCAGTTGCCATTTACCAGAAAATCAATCTGCTCGATAAAGTGGTGCTTTCCTATCTTGGCGGACTTACCCTCGTTATTGCCGGCATCATCTGGTATTTTTCCTCGCTCGATAAAGAAGCGGTAACACAGGTCTCCAATCTGGCCAGCAACTTGATTCTGTTCACGGTAATCATCGCTTTTATTGTGATGGCTTTGCTGAAAAAAGTAAATGTGTACGAAGCGTTTATCGACGGCGCCAAAGACGGA
>CAZCPH010000545.1:0-2489 GCA_964500105.1 uncultured Mariniphaga sp.
CGACCTACGGATTAACAGTCCGCCGCTCTAACCAACTGAGCTACTAGGGAATTTATTTTGTTCCATGAACGTTTGCTTTTCAAAAGCGATGCAAAAATAACAGCTTTTCGGAAAAGAAAAAATTTTTTTCAAAAGATTTCTGTTTTCTCTGTTATCCGGTTAAAATAATCTTTTTCTTTTGAGTAAATAAGCCAGCAGTACTTCGCTGAAATCCTTGTTAATATCGGCTTCTGCCAGGTCAATCCGGTACTGGCCGCATTTTACCTTTAAATCATCGAAATAGGACTTTACTGTTGAAACATAGTGACTTTTTACTTCCCACGGATTAAATTTTACCACCTGGCCGGTTTCCAGATCCACAAATTTATGTGGCCGGTTGCTGAACTGAAATTCCCTTTCCTGTTTATGGTCGGTAACATGGAAAAGCAAAACTTCGTGTTTATTGTAGCGCAGGTGCTGCAGTGCCGAAAACAGTTCTTCGGTTTTTTGGCTGTCAATCATGTCGCTGAAGATAACCACCAAAGAGCGTTTGTGAATATTTTCAGCAATTTGGTGCAACACATCGGTGGTGTTGGTGTTTTTGCGCAGGTGCGCATTTTCGGGTTGAATGAGTTCCGAAAGCTTTCCGTACATCAGTTCGGCGTTTACCGATGAAATACGCGGTGAAGTGTGAAACTCAATTTCGTTTGAAAACAGTGTGAGCCCCACGGCATCGCGCTGTTTGCGCAACAGGTAAATGAGCGCTGCAGCTGTGTAAACCGAAAAAGCCAGTTTGTTTTCCAGGTGTTTTCTTCCTTTAAAATAAGGGAAAAGCATGGACGACGAAGTATCGATAACCAGCTGGCAACGCAGGTTGGTTTCTTCCTCGTACTGTTTCACAAAAAGCTTGTCGGTGCGGGCAAAAAGTTTCCAGTCGATGTGTTTGGTCGATTCGCCCTGGTTGTATTGCCGGTGCTCGGCAAATTCAACCGAAAAACCGTGGAACGGACTCCGGTGCAAGCCTGTAATAAAACCCTCCACAACTTCCTGTGCAATAAACCCCAGATTATCAAACTGGTGAAATTGTTCTATGTCGAAAATGTTTTTCAAAATCGGGATAAAAAAACTGTCATTTCGAAAAAGAAACGAATGAGAAACCTGCTTTCTGTTTCAAGGATTTCCCAAAAAGCTTCGTCGAAATGACAGTTCTGTAATTTTCTTTTTTAAAGAAGGGCATCCAGTTTTGTTGTGAAAACCTGTTTGGGTGCGGCACCAACCTGTTTGTCGGCAACTTCGCCATTTTTCACAAAAAGTACTGTGGGAATGTTACGAATACCATATTTCATGGCAACATTCGGATTGGAATCCACGTCAACCTTTCCAATCACGGCTTTCCCTTCGTATTCTGTTGACATTTCTTCAACAATGGGCGCAATCATTCGGCACGGACCGCACCAAACCGCCCAAAAGTCTATCATTACTGGTTTATCTGAATTTACTACCAATTCTTCAAAATTGGCATCGGTAATTTCTACTGCCATAGTATCTTGTTTTTAATGTTAATATTTATTTTTCACAAAATTAGCTAATTAATTCTATATCCTATATCCGGGTTTTCCTCAAAATAACTCAAAAAACGGTTGGTCAGGTCAATCCGTGTATTTCGCGAGAACAGGTTTATGAACATGTTGCTTTCGGGATCGTAAACATTAAATTTTAACAACGCCTGTCCTTTATTGTTTTTGGCCAGATTTTCAATTTCTTCTATCACAGATTTATTTAATTGATGCAGCGGAATGTTTACCGTAACACTTTTTACATAGTTTTTTCTGGCTTCTGAAAGCAATTCAATCTGCGAAGCTTTGAACTCGAAGGTATCGCTGTTGTTAAACCGCGGTTTTACCGATCCTTTTACCAGAATAAACAAGCCGGTTTTGCAGTATTTGTGAAAGTTGACGAAATCCTGTCCGAAAAAGAAAAACTCCATCGAGTCGGTATAGTCCGAAAGTGTTAGTGTACTGAATGGTTTGCCGTTTTTCGAGGTTCCTTCGCGTGCGGCGGTAACCATCCCTCCAAAGGTCATTTCGCGGTCTTTGTATTTTTCAATGTCGTTTTTCAAATCTTTCAGCGAAACATCGCGCGAGCAGAAGTTTTGAATTTCAACTTTGTAATCATCAAGCGGATGTGCGGTGAGATAAATCCCGATGAGGCTTTTTTCTTTTTCGAGCAAAATAATTTTGGGCCACTCTTCCACTTCCGGTACCGGGGGTTTTTTGATGTCGGCGCTTCCTCCGAGGTCGCCAAACAGGCTTTGCTGCATGCTTTGTGCTTCGGTTTGGATTTTATTTCCGTAGCGAATCAGTTTTTCAATGAATGTTGTGCTGTCGTTTTCGTTTTCACCGGCAAAAAAACTGCTTCGTTTCAGCCCTTCCAGGCCGTCGAAAGCTCCTGCCATGGCCAGTGCTTCCAGGTTTTTCTTGTTTACGGTCTGAAGGTTTACATTTTCCACA
>CAZCPH010000546.1:0-2484 GCA_964500105.1 uncultured Mariniphaga sp.
CATCAATAAAATTTTCAGGTATGTGGTTCAGAAAAGAATAACTGCAAGTCAGAATTATACCTCCATAGATATCGTTACCAAAGAAAATGTTGATTATTATAAAGAATTTAAAAAAGAAATATGATGAAGCCAATGTCGTTTGAAGATTTAAAAGGAAAAGTTTGTGTAATTACCGGTGGTGCCGGAGTGCTTGGCAGCGCCATGGTAAAAGCAATGGCATCGGTTGGTGTTAAAATAGCAATTGCCGACATCAACAAGGAAGTGGCCGATAAAGTCGCCGAAGAGATTGCTGCTGAAACCGGCACACAGGTTATTGGTGTTGCTGCCAACGTACTTGACAAAGCATCGCTGGAACAGGCCAAAGCTGAAATAAACCAGACTCTGGGCGAAATAGATATTCTGGTGAACGGCGCCGGAGGAAACAGTCCGCAGGCCACCACAAAAGTGGAACAAATGCAGGAAAACGACATCGAAAACCTGGCTGACACTTTTTACGGACTGCAAATGGAAGGATTCGACAAGGTTTTCGCACTGAATTTTAAAGGAACCGTACTTCCCACCATGGTTTTTACACAGGACATGCTGAAAAGGAAAAAAGGAGTGGTTTTGAATATTTCTTCCATGAATTCCTACAAACCACTCACAAAAATTCCTGCTTACTCGGCAGCAAAAGCATCCGTAAACAATTTTACCGAATGGCTGGCTGTTCACCTCGCCAAAGTGGGAATCAGGGTAAATGCCATTGCGCCCGGATTCTTCATTACGCACCAAAACCGTTTCCTGGTGATGGACGAAAAAACGGGGAATTTTTCTCCGCGTGGTCAGAAAATAGTGGACAACACACCCATGGGCAAATTTGGCGAACCGGAAGATTTACAGGGAGCTACGCTTTTTTTGCTTTCTGATATTTCAAGCTTTATTACGGGAATTGTAATTCCTGTTGATGGTGGATACAGTGCATTTGGAGGCGTGTAAGAAGCCTCCCCTAACCCCTCCGAAGGAGGGGAACAAAAGAAAAAAACGAAAATTTTATATTTTGTAAAAAGCTTTCCAGCGGGAAAACTCAAACCTGGAACTCGAAACTCGGAATTCGAAACTTTAAACTGATATACAATGAAACGAAGAGACTTTTTATCAACAACAGCAGGAGTTGCAGCAGGTGCTTCCCTGCTTTCCAGTCCGGTTGGGGCAGCAGTTGCCAGCCAGAAGAAAAAGAGAGTTGCCATGGTAGGCACCGGAGTCAGGGGAATCGGCTTTTGGGGAAAACGTGTGGTCGATAACTACAGCGACATGGTGGAATTTGTCGGTCTGTGTGACATCAATCCCGGCAGACTCGAACTGGCCAAAACACACATGGGTGTGAACTGCCCGGTTTTTACCGATTTCGACAAAATGATGACGGAAACAAAACCGGAAATGGTGATTGTAACAACCATGGATTCCAATCATCATGAGTTTATCATCAGGGGTATGGAAATGGGTGCTGATGTGCTCACAGAAAAGCCTATGACAACAGATGAAATAAAGTGCCAGGCCATTCTGGATGCCGAAAAACGAACCGGCAAAAAATGCACTGTGGGCTTCAATTACCGTTACGGAACACTTTTTAGTGCCATTAAAGAACAACTGGCCAAAAAACCTTATGGTGACATCACTTCCGTAGATTTTCACTGGTACCTCAACACCTATCATGGCGCATCATATTTCAGGCGCTGGCATGGCGAGCGCGACAAAGGCGGCACGCTTTGGGTACACAAAGCCACGCACCATTTCGATTTGCTAAACTGGTTCATCGATTCCGACCCGGTGGAAGTAACGGCCTACGGTGCACTGGAACATTACGGAAAAAACAACAAGTTCATGGGCGCCAACTGTCGCAACTGCGCTTACACCGACAAGTGTGACTATTTCTGGGATATTACAAAAGACAAACATTCGATGGATTTGTACGTGAAAAATGAAAAATACGACGGATACATTCGTGACAACTGTTTATGGCGGGAAGAAATCGATATTTACGATAAAATGTCGGCGCAAATTAAATACGCCAACAACACCGTTGTAAATTATTCACTAACAACCTATTCTCCTTACGAAGGCTGGCGAATTGCCTTCAACGGAAGAGACGGCCGCATCGAATCGTGGGAAGACATTCCGTGGCGCAGGCAGGAACAAATCAATCAGGCACAGCTTCACGCTGCCGAAATGAACCAGAGTGGCGACGCACCTACCCGTTACGATGAAATTTTTATGATGAAAAACTTCGACCGCGATCATGAAATCCTGAAAATTGAAGCAGCCCGTGGCGGACATGGTGGCGGCGACTCACGCTTGCAGGACAAAATTTTCCGCGACCCGAATATGGCCGATCCGTACAAACATTCGGCAGGAACACGCGACGGCGCCTTTTCGTGCCTCATTGGAGTTGCCGCACGTAAATCAATCGAAGAGCAGCGTCCGGTAAAAATTGAAGAACTTACAGAT
>CAZCPH010000547.1:0-2478 GCA_964500105.1 uncultured Mariniphaga sp.
TGGCTGCTTTTCTCGACCGTTTTCCCAATGCATCAATGGACATGTCGGCGCGGATGGGGCAGTTGTTTTACCAGACTGCTGAAAACCGGGAAAAAGTCCGCGGGTTTTTCATCAACTACCAGGACCGCCTGATGTATGGCACTGATATTATCGACAGCGGGCAGGAAAAAGAAGCCTTTCAAAACCGGTTGCACCAAACCTGGCTCAACGACTGGGAATACCTGGTAACCGACAACAAAATGACCAGCAATTTAATCAATGGGGAGTTCCGCGGATTGAAACTCCCCAAAGAGGTGGTGCATAAGGTTTATGCTGATAATGTAAAAAGGTGGTATGGATTTTAAGTGATTAATTTCTACAACTCAATTGGCACCCCGTTGTAAAAATCCAGGATTTTTGCCCTGAAAATGTATTCATACCTGGCCTGCAACAACTCCGACTGTGCAACGGTGAGGTAGTTTTTACTCTGGTTGTATTCAACAGAATTCATCATGCCCACGTTAAATTTCTCTTCGGCATACCGGAAAGCCTCTTCAGTAGATTTTACCGCTTTTTCGCTTGAAATATACCGGTTAAGTGCTGCCAGTGCGTTGGTATAGGCCTGTTCAATATCCTTTCGCAGCATATTGCGCGACGTTTGCAGGCGGTATTCGTAATCGGCAATTTGCAGTTTGGCATTGGAAATACCGTTTTTTACCTGGAAACGGTTGAAAATGGGAATATTCAGGTTCAGACCGAAACCGTATCGGCTGTTGCTTTTCAACTGGTCGCCAAATGACCGTTGTGGAAATTCGCTGTTTAAAATATTGAAATACTGATTGTTGTAGCTTGCGCCAAAACTTAATGTGGGGTAGTTGTACCCTTTGGCAATATCGAGCTGACGGCGGGCACTTTCCACACGCAGTTGGGCTGCTTTAATTTCAGGCCGAACATGCATGGCATTTTGAAACACATCGAATGAGTTAAGCACTGTTACATTCGCCTTAATCTCCGGAAGTTTGGGCTTTTCAATGGTGAAACTTTTTTCCACCGGCAGTTCAAGCAACTGAAACAGGTTGAGGTAGGCCAGTTGCACACGGTTTTGGTCGTTTACAAGCTGAAGCTCTTCCCGTGCCAGCTGGGCTTCAATTTCGAGCAATGCTCCACGCGCCAGGCTGCCGGCATCGACCAGTTTTTGGGTGCGCTCAATTTGCTGTTGAGTTACTTCAACCTGCGCTTCTGCAATCAATGTCAATTCCTCAGCAAAAAGGATTTCGAGGTATGAAGCTGCAATGTTCAGAATTAAATCGTCTTTGGCTTTTACCATGTCCTGAATAGCCGCCTGCAAATCGAGTTCGTTTTGTTTTACCGTGTTTTGCAGGGTGAAACCGTTGAAAACAGTAATGTTCGACTGGAGGTAACCGTTTATCTGAGTGGAGTTTACGTTTTCATAAACGTTGTCGTTGTTCAGCGAACGGCCAAAACTGTAATTGTTTGATGCGCCGGCATTCAGATTGGGCAATCTGTCGGCCCTGGCCTGCTCCACCATGTTTTCGTTGTACTGGGTGTTCAGTCCCTGCTGCTTTATCTGAATATTGTTTTCCAGTGCATAATCGATACACTCCTGCAGCGACCAGCTGTTTTGAGCAACGAGTACCTGTGCCGCGAACAAAAAAAATATTCCTGTTAAAATTGCAATTGTCTTCTTCATTTCATCTTGTTTTATTTCAGGCTAAATTAATAAACCAAAGTTAACGGGTTATCCCTGGTTTGCTTTTTCTTCTTTCAGTTTTTTCGGATCTATTTTTTCTCCTTTTACTTTATCGTCTTTATTTAATCCGGTTGTTATTTCAATGTTAATGCCGTCTGACAAACCGGTTTGCACATAGCGTTTTTCGAACTGCTGGTCTGTTGCGGTTTGAACTTCAACAAACGACGAATCGTTTTCAAATTTCAGCAATCCTTCGGGAATAACCAGAACGCTGTCTTTTCTGTCGAGCACAATGTTGGCGTTGGCGCTGTACCCTGCCCTGATGTATTGCCCTTCGAGCAATTGTACGCTAGCCTTTATTTCAAACTGAATGGCGCCGTTTTCCTCTACTCCTTTGGGCGAAATGTATTCCAGTTCTGCCATAAATTTTTCTTTCTCAATGGCGCCGATTTCCAGTTCGATGGGCATTCCTGCACTGATTTTTCCCACCTCTGTTTCATCCACCTTGCCTTCAAAAATCATATCGTTCATGTTGGCCACGGTTGCTATGGTGGTGCCGTCGTTAAAGGTATTCGACTGAATTACCGAATTACCCGCTTTTACCGGAACATCAAGCACCGTGCCTGTAATGGTTGAACGCACAAGCGTATTAGTAGTGGTTTCTGCCTTTTTTGTTACACCGTTTTTAATTAATTCGAGGTTGTTTTCTGCGGCGGTGAGTTCTTCCTTTGCCGAATCGTAAGCTACTTTGGCATTTTTAAACTCTTCGTAGGAAATTACATTTTTGT
>CAZCPH010000548.1:0-1941 GCA_964500105.1 uncultured Mariniphaga sp.
AACCTCAACATTAAAGCTGAAGGAACAAACGAGCACCATAAAATTGAAGCCATTTTTAAAGCGCTGGCCAAAACCATAAAAATGGCCATAAAACGTGATGTCTTTAATTTTGAATTGCCATCGACAAAAGGAAAACTATGAAAACGATAAAACCATTACGCGAAAAAAAGAACACAGCAATCTTGCTGATTCACTGCCCGGACAAACAGGGAATTTTGGCAACAGTTACCGAGTTTTTGAATAAAAACAAGGGCAACATCATTTACCTCGACCAGCATGTTGACCGGCAGGAAAAAATTTTTTACATGCGCGTGGAATGGGAACTGGAGAATTTTGCAATCCCTTCTGACAAAATTGGAGAATATTTCGATACGCTCATCGGATCACCGATGAACATGTACTGGCGCCTCTATTTTTCCGATGAAATTCCGCGAATGGCACTGTTTGTTTCCAAAATGCCGCACTGCCTTTTCGATATTTTGGCGCGATATACCGCCGGCGAGTGGGATGTGGAAATTCCGCTCATTATCAGCAATCACGAACTGCTGAAACCCGTTGCCGAACGTTTTGGCATCGATTTTCACTATTTCCCGGTTACCGGCGAAAACAAAGATGAACAGGAGAAAAAGGAGATTGAACTGCTGAAAAAGTACAACATCAATTTTGTGGTACTGGCTCGTTACATGCAAATACTTTCGGAAGATTTTGTCAAACAATTTCCCAACAAAATAATCAACATCCATCACTCCTTTTTGCCGGCATTTGCAGGCGCCAAACCTTACCATGCCGCCCACGAGCGTGGCGTGAAAATCATTGGCGCCACCAGCCATTATGTTACATCAGAACTGGATGCAGGCCCTATCATAGAACAGGATGTGACCCGCTGCAGCCACGTGGACACCATTCAAAACCTCATCCGTAAAGGCCGCGACCTGGAAAAAATCGTGCTTTCACAAGCGGTATACAAACATTTGCAACGAAAAATTCTGGTGTATAAAAACAGAACGGTGGTATTCAACTGAAGAGGGTACAAATGCTAAAATATTGAGTGTAAATTGGTAACTTTGCAAAAAGAGAAGTTATGGAAGTTTTAAAATTTGTCACTAAGGTAAGAAAACACGGAATAATCAAAATCCCTGAACTGGAAAGTTATACAAATAAAAAAGTTGATGTTACCGTCACTCTTAATTTTGGGGAAGAAAACAAACCTGCTCAAAATAAAATTGATGATTTCCTTGAAAAATGGGCTGGATTTTTTTCAAAAGTTGATACCAATGATGCAAAATACAACTACCTGATGGAAAAGCACCAATGAAAGGAGTTCTATTAGATACGAATATCGTTCTTGACTTTGCCCTGGAAAGAAGAGAATTTTTTGAGAAATCAAAGGAACTTTTACTATTAATTAATGAATTAAAAATTCCTGCCTTTGTAACTGCAACTACAGTAACTGACATTTATTACATTTTAAAAAAGTCAAAAGGCCACGATTTAACTGTCTCCTTTTTAAAAGGCTTATTTGATTTCATCGACATTTGTGGAGTCAACAAAAAATCAATTTTAAATGCCTTAAATTCTGAATTTCATGACTTCGAAGATGCGGTTCAGTCTTTTAGTGCTTTTGAAATTGGACTTAAAACAATTATTACCCGAAATGTTTCTGATTTTAAAAATTCAAACTTAAATCTATTAACTCCTTCAATATTCATTCAGCAATTAAAAGAATAATTTATTTCGTATTAATCATGAAGCTAAGAATATCACTGTTTATCATTTTTTCAATTGGAATCATTTTCGCTACCAAAGCCCAACCCACAGGAATTCACAAACAGGAAATCCCTGCAGACTACGGCTATATTGTAAAAATCGGTCAGCAAATGCCCGACATAGAAATGACTTTAACAGACGTAGAATACAAATTTGATAATAGTAAAATCTTAT
>CAZCPH010000548.1:1951-2473 GCA_964500105.1 uncultured Mariniphaga sp.
TTTGACAGACGGCTCAAAAGTAACAACGGCCGATTTAAAAGGAAAAGTGGTGATGTTGCAGTTCACCGCAAGTTGGTGCGGGGTTTGCCGCCGCGAAATGCCCCACATCGAAAAGGAAATATGGCAGAAACATAAAAACAACAGCGACTTTGCACTTATTGGCATCGATATGGACGAGCCGTTGGAAACGGTGAAAAAATTTGCAGAAGACATGAAAATCACTTACCCGCTGGCGCTCGACCCCGGTGGTGAAATTTTTTACACCTTTGCCGCCAAAGGAGCCGGAGTTACCCGAAACGTAATTATCGACCGTTCGGGAAAAATCGTTTACATGACCCGCCTTTTTAAGGAAGAGGAGTTTAATGAAATGAAAAAAGTTATCGATGGCCTCCTCAAAACCTCCTCCAAAGGAGGAGGAAACAAGCAATAGATTCTAATAAAAAGGCTAAAAAATTGGAATGAAAAACAAAACAAGATATCGAGCTGAAACCCACCCCCTCCTTAGGAGGGGGCAGGAGGAGG
>CAZCPH010000549.1:0-1429 GCA_964500105.1 uncultured Mariniphaga sp.
GAACCTGGCAAACCGGGCCCAATCCATGTGTTGGTACAAGCTTCCGTTTCGCTGTTGGTTTTCCCTCAACCTCCACATATCAGAATACGAGTCTTTTCCGAAATTGCTCTGGAGTAAGTCATGAATGTAGGCACCTTCAGTATGAACAATCTCACCAAAAAATCCCTGACGGGCCATGTTAAGTGTGAGCAGTTCGAAGAAGTCGTAACAGCAGTTTTCCAGCATCATGCAATGCTTTTTGGTGCGTTCCGAAGTTTCCACCAGTTGCCAGGCTTCTTCCACCGTAACTGCAGCCGGAACTTCGGTGGCCGCATGTTTCCCGTTTTCCATGGCGTAAACACACATGGGTGTGTGCAAACTCCAGGGTGTGGCTATGTAAACCAGGTCCACATCCGAACTTTCACACAACTTTTGCCAGGCATCTTCACTGCCTGTATATTCTTTGGCTTTTGGCAAACCGCGATTTTCCAAAATACGCTGGCCACGCTCCACCCCTGCCGGATCTTTGTCGCAAAGAGCAGTTATTTCCACCCCTTCAATATTGGCAATTCGCGACACAGCACCCGGTCCACGACTTCCCAATCCGATAAATCCAACACGCACGGTTTCGAGCTTGGGTGCTGCATATCCGCTCATGTTAAACTGCTGCGGATGTTGTTTGGCCACTGCTTCTTTAATTGCAGCCAATGCCGATTCATCAGCGGCAGGTTGCTGTTTGCTGCACGATGCAAGGCCTCCGGTCAGAACTCCGGCTCCTGTCACTCCGGCAATCTGAAAAAATCTCCTCCTGTTCGTTTTCATCTTATCCCTGGTTTTTAGTTTTGAATTTATTTCAAAAGTAATTTAACTGAACTTAAAAAGTTTAAAAATAAAAATTAAATAGATATTTTCCGATTTTTTACAAGAAAAATCACACGGCCCATTACTTTTTTCTATCTTAGTTCACTCAAAAATACGAAATTGGTTCAATCAGATTCAAACATTTTTTTTGAATCAACACTAAACTTTAAAAACAAACTCAAATGAAAAAAATCTGTTTTTCAATTGCCTTCATGCTGTTAGTGATTTCTGCCTTTTCACAGGATGAAGTGGCTAAAACAGGCTGGAATTTTGGTGCGTTACCAACCATAACATTCGATACCGACCTGGGATTTCAATACGGTGCGTTGGTGAATTTATACCATTATGGCGACGGAACCCGTTATCCCAACTACAACCATTCGCTCTATTTCGAAGTATCAAGATTTACCAAAGGCAGTGGAATTAACCGCTTTTATTACGATTCAGACCAGCTGATTCCGGGTTTGCAAACATCGCTTGATATCAGTTATCTGTCAGATCAGGCGTACGATTTTTACGGGTTCAACGGATTTGATGCCGTGGTACATCCCGACTGGATTGACGACGAAAGTAACGATTACATCAGCCG
>CAZCPH010000549.1:1439-2460 GCA_964500105.1 uncultured Mariniphaga sp.
AACCCGGATGTTTTACAAATACGACCGCAAAATGTTCCGTTTCAAGGTTGACCTTCAGGGTAAATTTTCGGGTGAAAAGCTAAAATGGGCAGCCGGCGTTAACCTGCTAAATTTCAAAACAGGATCGGTTGATCTGGAAAAACTGAACAAAGGTAAAGAAGGCGACGAGCTATTACCCGATGTGGATGGATTATATGAAAAATACCAGGATTGGAATATAATTTCGGCAGAAGAGGCTGACGGCGGTTTTGTACCCGAACTGAAAGCCGGTTTGGTTTTTGACACGCGCGATAACCGCCCCAACCCCATGAGAGGTATCTGGACCGAAGCTGTGCTTGTTGGCGCACCTGAATTTTTGGGCGCCGAAAGCGGCTTTGCCAAGTTGAGCCTCACCCACCGGCAGTATTTCACGCTTATTCCCAACGACTTATCGCTGGCTTACCGGCTGGCTTACCAAACAACTGTTGCAGGCCATGCGCCGTTTTACTATCAGACACAGGTCATTGTTTCGGAGCTGAAAGGAGCCACTTCAGAAGGTTTGGGAGGCGCCAAATCGCTGCGTGGAATTCGCCGGAATCGCATTGTGGGTGACGGATTTTTTTACGGGAACGTGGAAGCCCGTTGGAAATTTGCCCGTTTCCGGTTCATTAACAACAACTTTTACTTGGGGCTGAACGGGTTTACAGACTTTGGACAGGTTACAGAAAAAATAGAGTACAACACAGGTTTTCACAGTACTGCAACAGATGCGCACCAGAATTTTGAGAATGATGCCGAGAAAATGCACTTCTCATACGGTGCCGGCCTGCGCATTGTGATGAACCAGAATTTTGTAATTGCCGTGGATTACGGTATGGCAGCCGACGAACGCGATGGCGATTCAGGTTTATACATCGGATTAAACTATCTTTTTTAAAATTTTATACCCATGAAACGATTTTACCCGGTTTTATTTCTTCTGGTGAGTGTTATCCTCATCCAGTTCTCTTGTTCCCAACCCAAAAAAAACAATGAATTGAGT